>NZ_JBFRRH010000022.1:0-29001 GCF_041472995.1 Vibrio sp. 10N.261.46.A3
CATAAGGAAAAACTAGGTCATTCATTACCCTATAAGCTATTGATTACTATTGAATATTAACCACCCTTTAACTCTTTTACCCTTTTTACCCTTATTACCTTTGTTACTGAAATAACCATTGGAAAAACTAGGTCACTTATTTAACTGGAATGACTCGGGCAAACAGAATTAAAACTAAGTAAAATGTGAACTAGAAACTTAATTGTTAGGATATCTAACATTTCCTATGCAACCTCACAAATGCTCACCTAAACACTATCCAACCAAACACAGTGAAAATAGAATCAACCCGACTTAAAAAATAGAGATATGAACTCCCACATGGAAAACAAACAAAAATACGAGGCGGTTAACGTCACGGTCTTGATTCCAGCAGAATACAATCGAGCATTAGCAGAAAGCGCAGAAGCAGCAGGTCGTACAAAAAAGGCAGAAGCCGAAATTCGAATGCTAGCTTCATTGAATTTCCATCCTCACGTCATGACAGAAGCGATCATCGTTGATAAAGAAGGAAACCGCCGTGAATTTTAAAAAACAGCTTGTCCTAACAGTTGCATGTCTAATTCTGGCAGCCTGTAGCAGCACTGACGAGCTAGAAATGCCAAATTCACCCTGTGCATGCACCTATGAGGGAAAAGCCCTACAGAAGCCCACACAGGAAGAATACGATTACCTTCTTGATGAAATTTATTCTTAACGCACAAGGCAAAGCTAAATCATGGATAGACCTATGGACGAGTCGTTCACTAAACAGTACGTAGTGAGACTTCTATCAATAGTGATTGTTGCACTTATCGGGCTGACTCTAACCTTTGCTTATCTCTACGTTGAAGAGTTTAAGAAAAAGCAAAAGACCGAATATCAATTTGTCACACTCGACAATGCCAACAATCAATTGGTTAAACTTGAAATTGGCGGTCTTCCTATCGAAAAACAAGACTTATTAAGAGAGTCGGTATTGCGTGAGTACGTCAAAGATTACTTCACGATTAACCATGTGGACGAACCGTTTCGATACCAAAGAATCCGAAGTCGTTCGTCAAAGCGTGTTTTCAGTGAGTTTCAAAGTTTAATGTCGCAAACAAAGACAGATGAAAGAGGGCGAGAAGTTGTAAATAAAAGCTCCCCACTCAATAACGAAGATTACTTTGCTGAGATAGAAGTAATCCGCTCTGTCAAAGTGGCAAGTAACCGCTTGAGCATCTACTTCACGAAGAAAGAAACACTGAAAGGTGAGCCTCTTCCTGTTCAGAGATGGGTTGCCATTCTCTCGTATGAGTACAGGGATTTAGACTTTGAGTACAAAGATATCTTTTTGAACATTGACGGACTCACTGTTACCCAAGTCTTAGTACAGGAAGAGTCAAAGCTTTAGCTTTGACACTGGATTCACATTAACCAGCAAGCAACCGAATCGAGTTAATCAACATGCACATTTTTAAAAGAAACGCAGTCATTTGTGTGGCTCTGCTCGTCTCAAATTTAGCACTGGCACACGCGAGTGGTGATAGAACCGACAAGCACGCGCACAACTATTCACAGAAAGACAATCAACCCGTGTCTGACCATTCAGGTATTGTTGTTCCGTATTTGCCGTTCAAATCATTAAACGCAACACAAGCAGCGTTTGACCACAGCAAACCAACAGACAACACGCTTGTGTTTGATTATGACGAACGCGCCACTTACAAAATTCGTCTACGTGAATCCATGTCAACGATTGTTACTTTCCCGAAGAACGAGGTCATTCTTGACTCGAAGCTAGGTAATACCAGTGAGTTCAAAGTCCGACCTTATGGCGCAAATGGGCGCACTCTCGCTATTGACCCGAAAACACCAGGTGTAGACACTTCTCTTCATGTTTTTGGTCAAAGTGGTTATGTCTACACGTTTTACCTAAGAACCGACACGGTAGAGAGTAAGGAAAACCCAAACCTACGCGTAATCATCAATGATGACCACATTCTTTCACCTCAAGAAGCGATAGAAAGAGCAAAAGAAAGTGATGATTTTATCGCACTGAATGAGCCAACTATCCCCCTTGCGCTTGGTCTTGCAATGGCAGAAGAGGCCCCGAAAACCGAAGAAGTAGCCGTTGAAACGGAAGTTGATACAGACAGTAGCGATACTGATTCAACAGACAATGGTAAAGCGGAGTCTGAAACAAAAACAGAAGTAGAGACAAGCACTACCACCGAAACAGCGAAAATCAAAGATGACGATTCAAATGACTTCTTGGAGTCTGCCTCTCCTGAGCATTTCAACTTTGACTATGAAATCATAGGCAGTCGAGAGATGGATGAAGCTTGGTATATTCGCTGGTTCACAAGTGGTCCGTTTACTTCAAGCGAGTCAATCAGACCGCTTCACGTCTACGATGATGGCGTATTCACTTACTTCAAGTTTGATAGCGCACTTGATACAGAAAACATCAGTAATCTACCTGCTGTATTTCGTGTTGCAGATGGTAATGATGTCCCAACGAACGCAACAGCATTCAAAACCATCATTCGCGTTGAGGGTGTGAATAACCAATGGACGCTTCGATTGGGTGATTTGTACCTTTGCATTGCAAGAGAAGAGTCACTGACTCCACGCCCTACAAACATGAGCCTCCAAACGCTAGAGGCTAACCAATGAAAAAGCCCGTAAAGACTGGGAACATCAAGCCAAAAATGGAAAAAGAAACGATCTTCTACATCGGATTCTTCGTGCTTGTTTGTACGGTCGTGTTAGCAGTGTTTATTTTTCTTCGTCAGTCGGAGAGAGGGCAATCTGGCTTTAACTTTGGCAAGGTCGATGACTCAAAGTACCAGTCAACGTACACCTCACATATGTTCAAAGAGGCAGAGTTAGAGGAGAAAAAGCCTCAAGTTAAGGTTATCTACCGTGACAGACCAGTACCTAAAGAGAAAGCCGAACCTATCAAGGCTAGCTCGGCATTTTTAGCGGAAGAGAAAGAGGAGGAAACTAAAGCAGTTGCCACTTCTAACGCTGCTCCAGTCAAAGAGGAAATGTCAGACTTTGAGAAATGGCAGCTAGTTAGATTGGCTCAGTTCAGGGAGTCTGGTGGTGATTTTGAGTCTCTGCAACCTACGACAATCTCAACGTCAAAACCTCCTTTCACAGAAGATGAAGAGAGCAAGAAGGAAGTCGAAGAAGAAGAATCCCCTACCAAAGATGAAGATTCAACAAAAGACGATTACAAAAAAACAACCACGCTCGATATGAGCACACCAACAACCAACAAAGAGAAGCCCCATGACAAGGACTTTTCAGTACACGGTATTGGTAAGAATGAAACCACATTGCCTGTTGATTTGACTCGAACAGTTACGCAAGACCGCTACATTCCTTGCATTCTCATTGACCAAATCAACTCACAACTGGCTGGTCAGGTGACGTGTCAGGTCGAGAATAATATCTACGGCTATCACGGCAGAAAGATATTAATTCCCGCTGGCTCTCGCGCGATTGGCAAGCACAGCACAATTAAGGCTGCTGGCGTTGAACGCTTTGCTATTGAATGGACAAGACTCTTACGCCCCGATGGTGTTCATATCTTGCTAAAGGATTCAGGTACGTCTGATGCGATTGGTCAAAGTGGCGTGTCTGGCTTTGTTGATAACCGAATGTTCGACAAGTACGGGGCTGCCATTATCACCGCTACGATGTCTACTGTCATGCAAGTAGCAATGAGTAAATCTTACGAGAACTCAGATATCACCAATAGCGTGGTTGATAATTTTGGTACGGACTTAGGACAAGTGACCGCAGCCATGCTGTCGGAAACCGTCAACATCAAACCGTTTGCTGTTGTGCCGTCTGGTAGTCGCATCTTTATCCGCCCCTCAACCGATATTTGGCTCAAGGAAACCCGCGAGGGCGACTTGGTTTTTGCTGAAATCACGAGCGAAAGCTCAATCAATTAACCGATAAGGAATAGGTATGCTCAGACGTATTGTTGCGTTTTCGCTGTTCTTCTTCTCGCTCTTCGTGAGTGCAGAAGACGCTACAGTGGTGCGCATAAAGCAAAATGTGAACTCTCAATTGGATGTTGAGGCAAACTTTACAAGGTTGTCTCCTCAAGCTATTGAGTTGGGATTGCGTGACTTGACGCTGTTAGGTCGAGTCAAAGATCCCAAGAAACCGAAGTCGCAAAAGAACGATATCGAGTGGTACGCGATTAGCAAAAGTTTTAATGGGACAGAAAAGGCAAAAAGCCTTTCAAATCCCCTAATCACTGATTTGAACGGTGAGAAAATCTCAGGAGGTAGCGAGGTTGTCGCTTCTGGTGATTTGGACGCTATGCTAGCTGCATTCTCAGATATGCTGAATGAGCAAGTTGTGCATAGTGAGGAGAGTACAGAGATTGCTATGGAAGAAGCAGCAGAGACCTCACCACTTTCAAGTGGCTCTATGTCTTCATCGAGCCCGCAAAGGGAAAGCGCAGACATCAACGAGGAGGATTTTTCCGTTGAGACGGACAAATACACCGTCAGTTACGAGCTGTGCGAACCTATTATTGATGGGGATTTTATTGCTACAGAGATGGAGCGTTCAGTTAAAACCTCAACTGTGACGAATGAAATCATTGAGCAAGGGCAATGTCAGCCAACGGGCAAGACGTATCCAACGTATATAGAAGAGACACAGTTTTGTGACATGTTCTATGACTACGACGAAATGAAAGCCATTGAAATGACTAAAACGGTCAAGTTGGATAAGGATACCAATGAGGAGCTGTCCTCGACATCATGTGACTTTAGCAATGTGAGTTACCCCATTCAAAAGGACTTCAACGCAAGTTGCGATAACTTTAATAGCTACACCGACCAGAAGATTTACTTCGGTTACAGAGAGTACATCGACAAAGAAGGGGTTGGTGGCGATAAAGAATACATCTCTGCGTGTAAGCTCGATATGAACAATCCAAAGCCACTGTTTTCAGAGGTGGAAGAGTGTACCGCCACTGAAAACTTGATTGATAACGTAGCAACAATCAATAAGCGTTGGTATTACGTTGATGACCAATCATTGGAGCATGAGTACATCACTGATTGTATTGCGACAGAAGAAGAGTATCCAATCCAAGAAACGGAAATTACGTGCTCTCCATACATTGATGAATACAGTGGAGCTGTACTTACTCAAACGAGAAAGGGCTGGCAGGACGCTAACGGCAATTGGCACTACGCAACAGAGTGTCGCGCTTCGGCTGATAGTAGTGAAGTACCCGTCCAAAAAGACTTTTCGGGTGAATTGGAGCATGACTTTGTAGGTGGTGTTTCGTATGAAATGTCACGAGATTATTACGTGCACAATGGTGAGCGAGTATACCTGACGAACTCATACAGCCGTGACCCATCAGTAAGCTACCCGCATCAACTCACAGAGGAGGGCTGCACTCTCACGCATGATGACGCAAACCTACGCTCACGTATCTCTCAGAAAACGTACATCAACCGAAAAGGTCAGCTTGAAATCATCAAAGGATGCGAAGCGAGTAGTAGCTACGTACCTTACGGCCCCGAAGTTATCGTGACGACACCTAATAATTTCATCGATGGTCAGAATGTTTACGGTGCTTACTATGTGTCCAATCCGACAGGTGGGTACCCATACCCTGCTGAGGAGGGCTGCAAAGAAGCCAAGGAGTACCACCCACAGGCTCGATGGGACAAGGTTACAGGCACGATGAGTTACTTTGATATATTCGACGGTCGAAGGTCCATGAATACCGTCGCCATTTTCTATAGAGAAACAACAACACGCACAAGGTATGACTCAAGCATTTACACCGTGTCTTCAAAAGACGTGTGTGAATCTGCCTATGAACGCCCTTAACTTTCGAGGTCAATATGACAATTGCAAATGAAACGTCAAAACCAAAATCCATCATGGAAGCCAAACTGCGTCCATTTCTCGATGTGCTCAATCGAGACAATATTGTCGAAGTGTGCATTAACAAGCCCACAGAGTTGTTCATTGAAACAACAACAGGCGAGTGGTTGGAAGAAATACACCCTAGCATCACTGAAATTGCAATGGACGACTTGATTCAGGTGTGCGCTGCTCGTAGTGGACAAGATTTTAACTGGGAAAACCCTATCTTCTCTGGTCGAATCCCGTTCGGTGATACAACTCTACGTGTTGAAGCGGTGAAAGGTTCATCGGTAGAAAGTCGCTTTGCTATGTCTATCCGTGTCGGTAAGCCAACGGTCTATCCGTTGACTAACTGGTTTGCTGACCCAAACGAAGCTCAAGTGTCGATTGATGCTGTTAAGAATCACAAGACGCTAATGGTTTGCGGTGCAACGGGAACGGGTAAAACAACGCTGCTCAATTCGCTGATTGCTCACATACCAATGAGCGAGCGAATCATTACGGTTGAAGATACTCAAGAGCTGATAGTGCCACATAAAAACAAAGTGCCACTGCTCAAGTCTAAGCACAACACTGACGCTGGCGGTGTTGGTTATGACAACTTGATTAACTCAATTACCCGCCTTCGCCCTGACCGCGTTCTGATGGGGGAAATTGACACGAACAACATCATGCCATTTCTTCGTATCTGTAATACGGGGCATGAGGGTAGTTTGACAACACTTCATGCAGCCGATGCAGAAGAAGCCTTTGATGCTATGTGTTTGAACGTCCAGTTAGCAGGCTCAACACTGAGTAAAGAAGCGGTCAAGGACTACGCCAGAAATGCGATAAGTGGCTTTATCTTCGTTAGCCGTCATGTTCGCAACGGTCAGCGTAAGTTCACTGCTCGACTAGAAATGCTTTAGTCGTAAACCCAAACAGCAGCCCACTTAGTGGGCTGCATCCAAACACTCGATTTTGTAGAGGTTAAATATGAAAAAGAAAAAAAACATTAAGATGGACAAAAAAACGCGCGATTTATTCACAAAAAACTTCAATGTATATGTGATGTTTAGTGCTATTTCGGGGTTGGTTGTCTTTGCTATTGGAATGTGTGTTGGTTTAGCGGGCACTCCATATGTCGCCATTGCTGAAAGAAGTTTTTCTGGTGGCGTGGTGACTGGTGTCTATCTTCTTATCGTGGGTATTGTTCTCAGACGTATATGCTCTCAAGAGGAAGAAAGGGAGCAACTCAATGAGCACTAAGCAGTCGCTTATCGCACTACTGTTGTTTTCTTTGTTTGTCTTTGTGTTTTCGTTTAATGCACTGGTCTACTACCGAAACGACTTTTACCAACCTTTGCTTTGGAAAGGCATCTTTTACGGGATATTAAATCCTCAAGATTTTCATTGGGAGCTTGTAAAGAGCGCACAAGCGAGCGCAGTTTTTGCTATTACCGTTGTTGCTTCATCGTTACTGAAAAAGAAAGGCTCATATGGTGATGCTCGCTTTGCTCGAATGTCTGATGTGAAAAAATTCACGTTCAACATGCTTGCGGATGCTGGCTTACTGATAGCTAAGTTTAAAGGTAAATATCTACGGAACGACGATAACCAATCAATACTCATAGCAGCCCCTCAAGGCGCAGGTAAAAGTGCGGGTAGCCTCATTCCTATGATGCTTTCATATCAACAATCCATGCTGTCACTTGATGTAAAAGGGGAGCTTTGGAACACCACGTCAAAACAGCGCAGTCAGTTCTCAACGTGCCGAATCTTTTCGCCGATAATGGGGATGCCTGAACATGAAGCGATGGTGAGCTGGAATCCACTCGACAAGTCGATTATTGATGAAGTGTTAGCTGCAAGCAAGGCAACAAACGGAGGTAAGGAAGACTTTAATCGTGTTATTGAGTATGTGATTAAGATTACTAAGGTTATCTTTCCTACAGCCAAGGCCGATGGTAACGCCAAATATTTCATCTCTAGGGCTGGAGAGATATTTACTCATGTTGCCATTTACAACATTCGACTGAATGGTGGTACGTCTATTCCTGCTGTTTTTGATGAGGTGATGGCAACGTCAGATATCAAAGCAAAAATATCAGAAATCATGGATATGGCAGAGTCGATAGGTGATACCTATTCCGTTACGAAAGGAAACTCTTTGCTCAGTTCTAGTGATGATTCCTTTTCAGATTTTACGTCAACCTTTGGACAGACGTTAGATTTGTTTGTGTCGCCAATCGCACGAAAGAGCCTAGAGAGTTGTGATTTTACGGCACGAACCTTTAGAGAATCGCCATTTTCACTATATCTTCACCTCCCTACTGGCAATAAAGAGCAAGTGTTACCCATATTTTCGCTGTTAATTACCTACCTGACAGGGGAGCTTTTAACGGACAGCCACGACAAAGAGAAAGACCAGCAAATCACGTTCTTTTTGGATGAATTTTACCAATTGGGCAAGATGCAGGAAATGGTCGATATGCCAACACTAGGTCGTAGCTATGGCTTGCGTGTGGTGTACGCCTTCCAAAACTTTGGTCAAATGGTGAAGGTGTACGGCAAAGATATTGTTTCTGAAATGATGTCTTCGGCTGATATTAAGATCATCTATCAGCAAAACGAGACGGAAACGGCAAAGCGTTTCTCTGACACGATAGGCAAAACGACAAGAAAAAGAAGAAGTCGAAGTCATAGTACGAGCTTGACGAAAGACCAAGGTAGCCAGTCTACGAATGAAGAGGGCGTACCTCTTATGTTGCCTCAAGACTTTTTAAACTTAAAACAGGGTGAGGTCGTTGTTATAGCCAAAGGTCACGCAGAACGCCCAATTAAAGCGAAGAGTTTGTATTGGGAAAAAGAAGCCAGCATGAAACATCTGGGCGGTTACGCTTACGATTTTGAAATTAAATAAAATAAAGAGAACACTCATGAAAAAAAGATACGTTATGTTGTTAGGTTTAATGTCAATTCACGCCCATGCAGTTGAGATGGTGCATGATTCTATTAACAACGCCACTCTTGCTCAAATGGTTACTGTAGAGGCGAATACAGCTACAAATACGTTCAAAGCATCCCTTGAGTCTATTAAGCAAACACTGACTCAAAACGATATTTTTCTAACTTCCAAAGAAATTTGGACAACGGCACGAGAAACACAAGAAATCACCCAAGAAGCTTATGACGCTGTAGTGGGCTTGTACTACACACCACAGGAGATGTTCGAGCAGGCTAACCGTGAGTATGGACGTATGCAGAGCAACCCGCCACGATACGTTGATGGTATTTTTGCGAAATACGGCAACGAGCCAACGCCAGAGCAGCTAGGCGTTAACCCTGAATCTTGCGATTCTGAAGGTGAGTCTTGCTTTAGTGATGAACTTGTTAGAAATGAAATCCAATCTAAATACCAAGCGGGTAATGGGATGCTTCGTGATACAGCAAGAGTGCGAGAGCGAGAAAAGCTAACTTTAGATCTTATGACCAAATCCTCGAAATCACTGTTGGAGGTTTATGACGGTGAGGCATCTGTTTTTGCTGAGATGCTTAGAATCCAAGAAAAACAACGTGAAGCTAAAGATCCGAAGGAGCAGATGGGAGTATTAATGGCTTACGCGGCCTTGCAAACTAAGATTCAAATTGAGCAGTACAAGTTATCGCTAAGAACATCGCTTGCTTATGGTGGAATGAATTACGAGGGCGAGGTCAACTTGTTTACGGAAGAACAAGTGAAAGCGTCTGAAACCGCCGCGCCAACCGATTATTCACCTGCGTTTCAAAGTAGTGATAAGCAGAAGTTCTGGAGTCATTAATGAACGATTACATATACAATCAGCCGACCGCGCCGTCTGATTCCAATTTTCATTATTTAACGCAACAACCCCCGCCAGAGCCACCTACGGTAGAGACTTCGCCTTATGATGGCTTGGATGTCATTGCGCTTTTTGAACAAGCGGTTCTGAAAGCGTTAAATGACGACTTGTTCAAAGAACTCACTTCTCTTGCTTTTAATTCAATAGGCGCGATTTTGGGTTTTTATTTCCTGTTTGGGGTGATTAAAGCAGCATTGACTAATGACCGCTCTGAGATTGTAAAGGTGGGCGGTACGTTTTTGTGGGTGTGTGTGGTAACAGCGTTCACGCAAGCTGATATTTACAACTCATGGGTCATTGAACTCACAAGCACGTTTAGAAAAGAGTTTGTGTCGTTTTTTACAGGCGAAAATAATGGTGTTTGGGATTTCATAGCCAACGGGTTACAAGTGGGGCAAAAGTTAATTATGAAGGAGAGCGGAGGGGTGTCAAATCAAGTATTATCTGTTCTCTATGGTGCTGGTATGTGGCTGACTTATTTCGCTCTGTATCTGTCGTATTCATTAGTCTACCTTGGCGCATTGATCCCCTTGTTGATTCTGCAATTCTTGGGGGGCGTTATCCTCTTGTTTGCTTCGATACCGGCATGGAGAGGAATTGCTAAAAGCTGGGCGTTAGCGATGGTTAAGTACACGATGATTTGTGTTATTTCCTCACTGCTGGTCATTGTTTGTGTGTCAGTTGGTAATATGTCAGCCGAAGATGCCATTGTTGGGAAAGATGGTGTAATATCAATGAAGTTTCTTATTGCCATGCTGTCGTCATGGATAACGATCCGCTTTTTACCTAAAGCAGCCGAAATCGTAACAGATGTTTTCGGAGGCTCAACACCTAGTTCTGCTGGTGATGCTCAAGCTGGTGCAGATATGGCGAAAGCCATTTCGAGTAATCCCGCCATGAGTGCAGCGAAAGGCGCAATGGCTTCTAAATCTGGCAGTGTAGCAAAAGCGGTAGGCTCTAAAGCATGGTCAAAACTTACAGGATAGAACAATGAAATTAAAATTACTGACTCTTTTGTTGCCAGTTGCACTGTCTGGTTGTCAATTAACTCCACCGGTAACTGAGGAAAAGCCAGAGAAAGCCTTTGAACCTAAACCCATACCGCTCATTGAGGGAGATATTTACGAGATGTGCGGTAAGTTTGGAATGACTTACAAGATGGATAACATTAGCTCTCCTTACTATGTTGTCAATAAGGTGTTTGACTTTGAGATGGTTAGAGTTAAAGGGATTGGAGAAGCCTATCGTTATAGTGATCTTGCCTTTGTTCCATCCGCCGTTGACATCAATAAATCTTGGGAAAAAGAAGGTCGTGGTAAGGTGTTTCTATCGTCATCGAAGTATCCTGACATAGAGCTTCATGATGTGGTGAATATTAAAGGCGTGGTTGAAGAATTTGATCGCATGGATTGCACCTTCACCCTCTCCAAACGCTACCCAATTTTTGTAGAGAAAATAGGGAAATGGGATGATCTTAAAAAGGATTAACGTTACCGTCCCTGCCCACCTTGCAAAGAAGCCTTTCTTGCAGGCGGCATTCATTCAAACGGGCATTCACTACGCGGGTGCGCTCGAAGTGGATTTGAGCTACACCATCCCTAAAGGGGTGAAGCGTGGCACAGCAAGGATTGACTTAGAGGACTACCAAGTTCGGAAGTTAGATCAAGTTTGCTATGACTTCCAAATGACCCGTGAGCGTGTTTTGCGGTGCATTTTAAATGATATGTACTGCAAGATTTTGAAGTACAGAGGCTTGCCAGAAGATATCTGCAAACCTTGGTCAAATGACGTGTTCGGTACAGAGGTTCAATACCTTTCTGACGAATGTTACTACTTACGCGGATTTATTAAGAGAAAAGAAAATGCTAAAAAAAATTAAGAATGGTCTTTTAAGTGCCAGTGTATCGGCTTCATTATTCACGTCTCAATGGGCGTTCGCAAAAGGAGCTGACCCATTTGCGATTATGAAAACTCAAGCGGAAGAAGGAACAGAATCACTGACAGCCGTTCTTGTTCCTGTCTTTATTTTTGTGTTGATGATTTTGGTTGTACTTCGTTATATGGAATATATCGACAATCGCAAGTTATTCTTTGCTATTGGCTTGATGGTGTTTACGTCACTGATTGACCCTCTTGTTAATTGGCTTCTTCCTAGTTAAAGCAACTCCCCAAGTAGCTATGTGAGTTACTTGGGGAATTTCGGAGTTACGATGTCTAAAGTGTATCGTTCAATTACACGCCCCCGACTGCTCTTGATGCTACCTGCTGATTATCTGCTTTTCTTATCACTTTCTACGTGCTTAGTCTTTCAGTTTGGCTGGCTTGGTGCGGTTATTCTTGAGTTGTTTGATAGAAGTACAATGTGGTATGTGCTTGTTGCGTTTCTCGGTTTAGGTTGGGTGGTCGGAGCTATCAAGGCGTACTACGACCCTGAATTTTTCGCGGTTCACATTGCCAAGTTTAGAGTTCCAACAGATAAAGCAAAAAAGAAAACTGACCGCTATCTTAATCGCATTGATATCAGTTAATCGTCCACTTTCAATTTATACCTATTTAAAAATTGGTGAATCATCATGTTTCAATCCATCTTACCGTCATTAAGAAAGCCTCATATATTTCAGCTTTACGAGCAAGCAAAGAATGTGCATCACGTAGCGTCAACATTCCCACTCTTAAAAAGAGTGGATGATTGCACTGCTATTACTAAGAACGGTGCGCTTGTTCGCGTCTATGGGATGAATGGGCAGGATTACACAGGCTTAAAAGAAGACCACAGAGCGCATTTATCAAGGGTTCGCTCTCAGCTTTTTGAGATGGCAAAAACCAGAGTGAGCATGACGATTCATTCAAGCAAACACTTAACCAAGCACCAACCTAAAAAAGTGAAGTCTAACGCGATTCACGACCAGATATTTCAGGCGTGGGAAGAGGGCTTTACTGATGTGTATCGCACTGAGCATCACATTGTTGTCACGGTTAACCCGCCTAACAAGGCACAAAAAGCGGTTGCCAAAATTGAGAACGCATTGCGCCAAACCAGCGAGCAGATACTTAATGAGTTTGAAAGCAGCCTATTGTCGAAACTGGAGGAGTTTTCTTGCTATCGCCTTGAGGGGGCGGATATGTCGAGCTTCTTCTCAACATTGCTTAACGGTCGCTATAGCTACGTTGATGCGATTCACTGGGACAACACACTTCTTGGTCACTATTTGGGCTTTGATAGAAAGCTAAACTACTGTGAGTACGGGCGAGATGATGAAACGATTTACGCCTCTTATTTGTCGATACAAGGCTACCCTGACCAGCTTGACGATACGGTATTAAGAAAAATCTACTCATTAGATATTGATGTCACCATCACTCAATCGTTCACACCAATGACCGATGAAAGCACAAATCGAGTTATTGAGCACCAAGATCGTATGGCGAGAAATAGCCGTAGCGAGCAGGCAGCAGAAACCGCATGGGAACTAAAGCAAGAGCTTGAAGCGGAAAATATGACGCTGTGTAAGCATTTTTTCTGTATTGAAGTGAGGGCGAAAAGTGTTGATGACCTCAACCAAAAGACCCAACGTGTTATCAAGGCTGTCGAAAACAAAGGCATTAAAATTATTCGAGAAAGCGTTGGTATCGAGCCTCTATTTTGGTCTCGATTCCCAACGCTTGAATACCTAAACGTTCGAGGACGACAAATCACTAACCACAATGCAGGTGACTTGACCACATTTGAGCGCATCGGTGAGGGCTTTGAAATAAATAGTTTTGGCAACCGTCCAGTGACGCACTTTCCCACCACAACAAATAGCCTGTACTCGTTTAACTTTCACAACACGCCTAAACCAAGCCGTGAAGCCCTTGGTCATACAGTAATCTACGGTGCGTCTGAGTCTGGTAAGACAACGCTTATCTCTTTTTTGGTGTCGAGCTGTTTAGGCTATAAAGACTTTAAGACTATCCTTTTCGATAAAGACCACGGCTTAGAAATCATGACCAAGTTGTATGAAGGGGATTATCTTAACTTCGCAGAAAAAGTAGATATTAACCCGCTACAACTGCCTGATAGCGAATCGAACCGCCGCTTTTTAGCGAGGTTCATTAGGCACTTGACGGGCATTGCTGAATCCCAAACAGAGCTTAATGCTAAAGTTGAAAGCGCGGTTCGGTCTATCATGGAGCTTGATGTTGGTAGTCGAACTTTCACTAAACTGTCACAGGGTGGTTTTGGTAAAGATGGCGGTGAGGCAATGAAACGCCTAGAGAAGTGGCTACCGAATGGCGCGAACGGTTCATTGTTTAATGCGCCACGAGACGCGTTTAACTTCGACAAACAGATTGTCACATTCGATGCGACAACAATTATTCACGATCCCGAAATGCTCGGAGCACTGACTAACTACATCTTCCATAAGTACGTGGATTACATCAGTGAGCGAGACATTCCTAGTCTTCTTTTCTTTGATGAATCGCCAGCTTATCTAAGAGACGTTCACTTTAGACAACATATTGGTGATATGTTGATGCAGATAAGGAAAAAACGCGGTTCAGTTATTCTTGCAGCGCAAAGCCCAAAGCACCACGTAGAAGCCCCTGACGGTGTTGGTGACACCATCAAAACCAACGTTGCCAACATCATATGCTACCCAAACCGAAGCGCAGAGCGTGAGCACTACATGGACTTTCTCGGTCTTACTGAATCTGAGTACAAATGGGTTGTCGAAACAACGGAAAAGTATCTGATCTTGTTCAAGCGAAGAGATACAGGGGAAAGCGTTATATTGAACGTTAACCTGAGTCGATTAGATAATGGCGAGATGAATTACTTGAACGCTTTCAAGTCGGGCAACTCCCCCCGTCTTCATTTGAAGTATCTCAAAGATACCTATGCTCAAGGTTGGCAAGAGCGTTACCTACAGATAGATACGTTTGGAGACTTGGACGACTTTATCAGAAGGGATCAGGAAAATGGCTAATCGCTCGATTGGGGAACATCAACTGACTTCTGAAATGAACGCTATCGTAGATAGCGTTCTGGCTGGAGATAGCGTTAAAGGCTTTGCTTTTGCTGGCTCAGGAAAGAGCACCTTGCTACGTGCGGTAGAGAAGTACCACAAAGACAAGCGAGGACTTTACCTCTGCTACAACAAATCGTTAGAGATGGAGGCAAGAAAACTTTTTAACGGTCACAGCGTTGATATTGCCACCTCTCACAGCCTTGCTTTGAACAGCTTCACGAGTGAGGAATCAGAAAGATTCATTGCAAAAACTCAAGCTAAAATGAATAAGTTTGAGTTTCAGCGATATACAAGCTCGATTGAGCCAGATACCCCCCTAAGGCAAGCCCTTGATGTAGATACACACTGGAAAGCCGTGTTTGCCGTGTGTGAGCAGTTTATCTGTACCGCAAGCATCGAGCTATCCAGCCAGCACATCACACCAAAAGTAAAAGCATTTGTTAAAAAGCGCATTTCAGAGGGGCACTTACAAAAGAGTGAGTCTGACGCGGCATTGTCTTTTATCGAAAACCTAGCAAAACAGCTTATCCAAGAAATGCTTGATACCGACTCAAACTGTCCCATGACGCACGATGCCTATATCAAGGTTTGGCAACTCAACAATCCAACGCTGGATTATGACTACATCATGTTTGATGAAGCGCAAGACGCTAACCCTGTGCTGTTAAGCCTTATCCTCAAACAGAAAGCACAGTTGATATTTGTTGGAGACAAATATCAGAGCATCTACCAGTTTAGAGGTGGTGTGAATGCAATGGATATCATTCCTTTGCCGTCTTACCCACTCTCTCGCTCGTTTCGATATGGTAATGAGATAGCAAGCCTTGCAACCAAGATTCTTGGAAAGATGGATTTAAGAGTCAAAGTTACGGGGCTAGGTGAATCAACTGAAATACTGGAAGGCACACCAAACCATGACTTAGACCCCGTTATGTGCATCACTTACCGCAATGACAGCCTACTCTCATTGCTGATTGACTACTTCCAACAAAATCAACCAGCTATTCTTTGCAACGGAAAAACGCAATGGCTTAGAGATACGCTCCAGAGTTTACTGCACTTTAAAGCGGGCGAACCTCATTTAAGCCAATTCCCGAAGCACAAAAAATACAAAACTTACGATGAACTCATTGCTCTTGAGAGGGATGGAAACACATCATCTCTTGTTCACTACATCGAAGAAACCGACGAATCAAGAGTTCTGCTCGATGCGCTGAACTGGTCGTTAGAGCAAGTCAAACCCATACGCCTCTTGACGACCGCGCACATGTGCAAAGGCTTAGAGTCTGATACTGTTTATCTTCACCATGACTTTCAACCGATTATGAAAGCCTACGGTCAAGGTAAGCCAATTGATGATACTGACCTGAACCTTTTGTATGTAGCGATTACAAGAACAAAGAAACGACTGTATCTAGCCTCACCTCTAAAAAAAGCACTCGACACTGACCTTGCTTTTTCAGTTCGCCCTTACAAGCCAGAGCCTTGCCTACTGGATAACCTCATCCCTAAAGAAATGACGGCTAGATTCACGGTAGACATCATCTCACACACTCAACCACTCCCCCTCAACACAATGTGTAACAGTGAAAGTGTGATTGTTTTCGATGAAAGTAGTGAGTATGAAGACCAGTGCGACCTAGAAGATGAAATAAGCATCGTTACAGTGTCACAACAAAAAGCCCTGTCAGAGTGGCTAACGAGTGAACCTAACGCAAAAACAAAAGCACAGTTAATAGCCGACAGCTTGAAGCACTACTACAAATTGTCCGATAAGCAAGAGGCAAGACTTAACACAATGCTACTTAAAGCTTTTCGAGAGTCCCCAAACTTAACCGCAACGTCTATTCAAGGGATGATAGAAGCTCATTCAGGCAACTTCGACGCTCTAACCGTTGTGCTCGAAGAGCTAGAAACCTTTCAGTTCTTGTGTGGTGACAATACCCAACACCTCCAGCACAAGAGAATTGAGCTACAATCACTCCCTCCACAGTTAAGAGCAACCACTCAAGAGTTACTTACACACTCACACTTGAGCAAGGTTAGCGACAAAACACAACTCAAAAGCAATAAGCTATTTGAGGAACGTCTTGTTATAGTGAGTAATAGTACCGCCTCTTCACGAATTTTTACGATGATTGAAGAGGCCCTATTAAGAGACAAAACCTTAGCAGTGCGATATATTTCTACGCACTGCAAATCCACACCAGAATCATTAACTGCGTTGTGCTCTAAAGAGCTACAACAGTTGATCAATACCACAAGACAATAATCAGGATTTAAATATGCGACTTTTCCTAGCAATCTTCATTCCTTGGCTACAATTTTTCACGATTAAACGCCCAATTGCGGGCTGTATTTGCCTTGTTCTTCAATTAACGTTAATCGGCTGGATACCAGCTAGCCTTTGGTCTGTCTACGCTCTTAGCAGCTACAAAACCGACCAGAAACTAAATCACATCAAGATGGAGGGGGAATAATGTTAAGCCTCAATGACCTTTTGGAACTTAATTTTAAAACCCCAACGCTTCAATCATTCAATCGAGTTCAACTTGATACTCGACACATGGAGAAGCTGCTAGAAATCAACACAAACAACATCCCCCCAACGCCAACTAAAATTAATCTTTACGCTGACACCATGATTAAAGGTGAGTGGATTTACAACGGCGATACAATACGCGTGAGTAAATCAGGCGTTCTGCTTGATGGTCAAAACCGCCTAATGGCAGCCCTGAAAGCCAAAATGAACCTTACCTGTGACTTGTTGGTAGGACTTGATGAAGAAGTCTTTAATACAATCGACCAAGGGAGAGTGCGCCAAAAGGGACACTTGGTTGCTCGTGAAATCACAGAGCTATCAGGTCGAGATGCCGCGCACCTAACCACAGCCGTGACGAAGATATTAAAGTACAAGGCGAACCTCGCACAAAGCACAACTGGCGGTAAAGACGGTAAATTTGCAAGCATGTTTACGGCTGACAGAGTGATTGAATACGCCAATCGCAACCCTGAAATCGTTGAGCAGCTTAAAACGATCAAAAGCAACTTTGCGGTTCATAGAGCAAACTTATCTCAAAGCACATTACTTTTCATCTATCACATCGGAGCGCGACACGATGAAGAGTACACGCTTAAATTCTTAAAAAAAGCGGTGCTAGGTCTTGGTCTTAAAGAGGGTGAAACGCTCTACATCTATAATCAGGTTCTGAATGATTTAAAGATGAAGAAGTACCAATGGACACCAACTATCAAGGACAAAACTCTAATGAAAGTTTGGAGTTCGATAGCTAATAAAGGACTGTACGCGATAAAGAGAAAGGCAGAGATTCAACACTCAAAGAGTGATGATTATGTCCAATTCATCAAGCCGACAGAGCAAGCGTTAATTGAGATGAAAAACAGCCTTTAAAATAAGGAGGGTGGAATATGATCACCTCGACAGCTTGCTACTCCACGTACCTAGAAGCTAGAGATAATGATGAAATCGAACCAAGCATCAAGCCGCTAACGGATGCACTGTATAATCTAGGTGTCCATCCCTTAGCATCCTGCGGAGGTCATCGGGGTTATTTCTATCCTTATGTTGCATTTTCAGGCTCACAGGATGATGCAAACACCATCCACAAGGCAATCAATAAAGCCTATCAAAGCTGCTCGTTCTACTGGGACTTAACCGCCCACTTCCAAATGGACACGCCCGACCTTGTTTGGCGGTTAAGTCCAAATACAGACCGTATCGGTCGTAGGCTTTGGGGTCTGAAAAAATATCGCAAGGACTTGGCTTGCGACATTGCAGAAATTGTAAAATCTATAACGTAGCACCCCCTCATACACCAATCTAAAAAAACAAAGGAGAGGCTAGCCTCTCCTTTTTAATAAAATTCCTTTACAAACAAAGTGTAATGTAAGATTGTGTATATACACAAGTAAATACAAAAGAACATACAGGAGTGTGTACAATGAATGCAAAGGTAATTTCTTTCGCCAACTCAAAAGGTGGTGTGGGGAAAACAACGAGCTGTCTAGCGGTAGGGTGTTGTTTAGCTGAACTTGGTCATAAGGTTCTCTTGGTTGATTTAGATCATCAAGGAAACTTATCAGATGATATCGGTAGGGGGGATGAAGATTACACTGTTACAGATTTATTTGAGAATCCCAAGTTTGACACAAACAAGATAACCTACACCGCTAGGGATAATGGAGAAGATATTCCCAACCTTTGGGTGATTCCTAGCGACATCACACTAGCTCTTGATTTAAATCGCAACGAGCGCAATATTCGTTGTTATGACTAAGGTACAAGCTACCTTGTTAAATGTTTAAGCAATATGTTTCTTGCACCGTTGATGTCACGGTCAACAGTGAAGCCATCACCTTTAATTATTTTTGATGAACCTAGCTTGCTATCAATCAAGCCACTCCAAGAGCGAGTCTTTGATGTATATGCCTCGTTACAATCAACAACTTGCTTGCCGTACTTCTTTGCGTACCACTTTAGGCGCAATTTAAAACCGTAGTGGTTTAAATCAAGCATCTGGCGGCAAGTGTTACGACGGATTGTCCGGATCTTTTTATCCTTCCGTGTAACCATCCCTTTTGTCTCGAATGACGGCAAAAAGATAACGTCATAGCTAGACACAAGCTCATGCGCCAAGCGGTTGTGTAAGTCCAATATAAGATCGTCTTTCTTGCACTTTAGTCGGTTAATCTCTCGGTCAAAGTGAGTAAGTCGGTCTCTAGCCCATTGCGGCATATCTTGGAAATTAACGCCTTTCTGAGTGTTCAATACCTTTTGTTTTTGACCGATTAACTTGTCCACTCGTTTCATCAACGGGAATAGCTTTTCTTTGGCAAAATTATCACCGACAACCAACGCATCATCTTTACTAAAACAAGTTGCGAACGTTCGCACACCCTGATCCACACCAACACATTCAACCTCACCTTGGATCTCGGTTTGAAGTTCAATATGTTGTTGAACTTGGATGAACCAACGCCCTTTATCACAAGTGATAATACAACTTTTCCCAACTGCTTCACTTGGTACGCTCTCGCTTAAATGAATCTTTCCTAGAGCTTTAACGCATGGATTTAAGCCTTTTGGTAGGCGGTCGATGCTGAAAGAATGTTTTGAGCCTTTGCGACTTTTAAAGCTAATCTCGCTAAAGCCAGACTTAGCGCCTTTCAGCTTTTTGTTCTTGCTGCATACCGCTTTAAATGTTGTGGCAGCGGCTAACGTCCCGTTGTCTGACACCAAAGAATTATAAGCCCTACCAGACTCTTTTTGTTCTTGCTCAACTTGTGCCTTGATTACAGGGCGCATGTTAATGAATTTACCGTTTTCATCCTTGTAATCATCGTTACGGAATCGCTCAACAGCTAGGTTGTAAGAGCGACGATATAAAGCCAAAGCATCAAAGTAAGCCGACTCATTCTCTGGATAGAACCTAATCTTTTTCGATGCTATTACTTTTGCGCCTTTCAGCGGATCGCTTTCCGTAATGGCTATTGCAGAACGAGGTAATAAAACCGATAAGTTCGGCTGTGTCGAACGATTCAGTGGTGTTATTCGAGTCATCCAAGATCTCGATTCGTCCACCTGATAATTCAACAAGCCACTTGATAAGCTCGAAACCAGATCTTGCGAGTCGGTCTTTTGTGGCAACCACAATGTGGACTGAATGTCCGAGCATTGCTGATTCCAGAATGGTTTGCAGTCCTTTTCGTTTAAAGTTGAAAGCAGAGGCAACGTCACTGATAAATTCTGCGTCAGGATACCGTTCGAGCAGGATACGCTTTTGCGTGTCGATACTAGACTTTTGTTTGCTTGAGCTAACTCTTGCATAGCATATCCTCCGTTGTTGGGTAATAAAAACGCGGTTGTGACCGCCTTCAGTTTGCTTAACTTTTTCGTAAAAGCCGCTTTCTATTCTTCGTCTGATTGTTTGCGTTGTAACGCCTTCAATCTTTGCTAATTTTGTTGTGGATACCCACATAAATAAAAACACCTCATCAAAGTGAGGTGTGCATGATATCGCAACAAACGCAACATTGTCAATGTGGTGATGTTGCGTTTGTTTTATATTTGATCAACTGTTGGTGCGAGAAGTGCAGAAAGGTTTACTCATCGCTTGCACATCCTAGAAGACGGACTAAAAAGATTGAAGCGCAACTTCGACTTTATCCTTTTTGATTTACGACCAGCAATCGATCTTACAGTTGAGAATGCACTATTAATCAGCTCTACAGTTGTAGTGCCTGTTGATATGGACAATCGAGCACTTAAAGGGATTGATGATTTACTTGAAGTTATTAGAGAGGTGAAAAGAAACACCCCATTTGTATATACAACTGTAATTACAAAAGTAGACAAGAGAAATACAGTGATGCAATCAAAGATACGACAATCATTGAAAGATAAAAACTACCCCGTTGCTCAATCGGAGATTCGAGTGTCCGAACAATACAAACACGCCACAGCAAGCGGAAGACCATCCATTCACTATGCTTCAAACAAAGTAAAAGAGGATTACATGGCACTTACAAAAGAAATCCTAGGTTAAACTTATGGGACGTAAAGATAGAGTACAACGTGACGGGAAATCTTCTCAAGTAACTCAAGTCACAGAAGATAGAAACACAACAACTGGTCGTTCATTCCCTGTTCGACTAACCATTAATGAACAGAATCAACTTGAAGAAGTCGCAGAGAAGTTAAGAGCACTACTGCCCAACAAGAAAATATCCAAAGCTGGCGTAATCAGGGCTTTTTTATACCTAGATGATGACACCAGTTTAAAGAAACTAGCACGATCTTATTGTGAGAAATTATAAATTTTAAAATCGCACAAAGGGCAACCTCCGCATGATTATTGCCCTTTCAATGCTCACTACTGAACCTAGTCAGGATCGCACATCTGTACATACAAAAGTATGTACAGTGTCTATTTCCTAGTTTACCTAGTTCTTTTTTGCTTTCTCTTTTCTGTCAGCTCATACCCAAGCGACTTTTCTATTTCAGCGATTTTTCTAACAACATATTTTTCTTGGTCTCGACCTCTCGGCAACTCTGCTACCCCTTTGATACTCGACTGCTGCAATTGCGCCTTTCTTTCTTGTCTTAATACAGCTAACTGCTCGTTGAGTTCTTTGCGTTGCTTATCAATGATTGGCTTCGACTTCTTGATAGTTTCTAGAGTAGAGTTGTGTCTTGGTTTCCCTTTAAGTTCAGCATAGAGCGAGCTTAAATGATTACTTGCTTCTGCCACATTGCGCCTCTCAATCGCAACGTTAAGCTTTTCAGTTATTCGCCCTAGCTTTGCCTCAAACTCTGGTAAAGTTTGCTTGTGAAGCCCCCTAGTGAGCTGTATTAGGCTCTTTTCATCTATAGCGACTTTCGGTATTTCTTTTTTGAGTCTTTCAATGATGAACGGGACTTTTTCAGGATTAAGGTTTCTCTGTAAGCGAATAGATCGAATCTCCGCATTGATACGGGCTTGTTTCTCAAACCTAGCCCTTACCTCTACTTTGCTTAAATCAGTCGGTAGGAGAGCATCTAGACGTGATTTCATAGACTCACTAGACGTAGCCCTTTCCATCGCTAGAACTTTTGTAGTCAATGAGTCTTTCCACTCACCTTTTTTGTGTTGAGACTCAAGATAACGAAGTTGTTTTAACTGCGACTTACGCTTTGGGGTATTCTCTATCACATAGTCAGACCTGGCTTGTTTCACAAGCTCTTTAGGTACGCTCTCTTTCAGAGCTTTGAGTATTTCCCGTTGCTTTAGTGTTGGGGATTTAATCTCAAGCTCTAATCTAGCTATATCTTTTGCTCTTTGAAGAGCTTCTGCTTTAGAGACTGATACATCAAAGTTCTTCACCTCAACGGGCTTTAGCTTTTGTTTCTCAACTTGCTTCGAGTAAATCTTGGCTTCTTTATCCGTAAAGGTTTTCACCTCCCACTGCGCTTTTCCAGTATAGGAATCTCTATCAACGCTGATTTTTGAGAAAAGAACCTGACTACCCACATCTAACTTGTTTTCTATAACGAGTCGTCTTAAATCTTTTCCCCAAATCTTACGCCCACCATCAAGCTCAACAAAGAAACTCGGTGCGCTTTTACGCCCGTCAGGATTCGGATACTCCTCCGTACCAAAAGACCTAATGGTTTGTAGAGGCTGCAACACATCTCGGTCAACAAACAGACCTTGCCTACGCCACTTTTTCATTGTAGCTACATGATCATAACCACGAGTGCGTGACTCTTCGGCAAAGACTTGTCTTTGCTGATAGTTCCAGCTCTTTGTAGCGTTCAGTTTTCGCTGTAGGATTTCGTTGTAAGTATTAACGACAACGTGACAATGTAATGATTTTGTATCGTCATGAACTGATGTGATGTAACGATACCCTTCTTTGCCAATCGTTCGTGCCAGCGTAGCTTGCACAACTTCTGACATTGCCAGAGGGTCTTTAATCTTATCGCTCGAAAAGACAAAGTGCGTAACAGTCCGTCCTTTGTCTTCACGTTCGATAAACTCTTTATTCCAACTCTCTTTGATTTTCTCTATCTGATGGTCAGCCAGACGATGACCTAACTCATTACAAACAATGACACCCTGAACATTGAAATCAGAAAACATGACTTCATGTTTCTTTTCCTCTTCCTCATGATGTTTACGAGCGACGTAGTTAATCAATTTAGAGACACTTTGCTTCCCTTTAAGACTACTAATGTTCTTAAAGACAACCTCACTCGATTGCTCACCTTGGACAACGCTTTTGCTTGAACTGGCACTGCCTTTTTTAAGGTAAAGATTTTGAGCCTTACCCCAAGCCTCAAGTTCATCTTCTGGACGTATCAACATTAACAAGAGCCTCCGATAAAGACAGGTTCAAATGCACCATCATTTTATTAAGTGTTACCAAATCTGGCTTAATTTCATCCGCACCAACAGGAATAAACAAATGCAGCCTATGTGCAATTTGATTCAAATTGCTACCAATCCTAGCCATTTCGTTTTTATAGTTCAGGATGTCATTTCTGAACTCTGAAAACAGGCGTTCGTCACGCACTTCATTTTCAAGTTTAGACCTCAAAAGAGTAGCTATTGTCTTGTAACCTTTCTCTTTCATTTCCAAATTTAACGCATCAAATACTTCATCACTGACACGTGTACTTATTACATGGTTCTTCATTACATTGCCTCGCAGAGTAGCTTCGCAGAACGGGGATTTTGGATACATGAGGAACGAATGTATACAAAATCCGAATCCCGCTAATCACACTAGAATAGTGTGATTGGATAGATGTTGCAACGCGAAGCGGGGCGACGACATAGAAATTGCGCGGAACAAGGTGATGTACGAGCAACCAAATGAGATTGGTTATCAACAAAAGTGATGCACACCTTACAAATGACTTTAGTTCTCATTTAGAAGTGATGCACCTTCCCACATACAGAACAGAAAACAGTAAAAAAGTGATGTACAAGCTCGCAAATGACTTTAGTTCTCATTTAAAAGTGATGTATTAACCTTTTCGTTACAAAACTTAATGATGTGAGCTTTCCGCCTGTGGGTTGCAGTGGCATCACTCCGCTTTGTCGCTGTGATGCTCTGCAAGCGGTATTCTGGCATGATGAAAGGCTAGATTTTTACGTGTCTTTGAGTCGGTAGGTTCTCGCTCAATCCGCTTTATGCGATCCCACAATATCGAGTGGGTGAGCTTCTCCCTTTCGGGCTACATGCTGCATGTTCAGGTACAAAAAAGCCAGCTAAACGCGCTGACTTTGACAATGTTGACTTGCATTTTTATTCAAGATTATTCACATGAGAAAGGCTCACAGCGTGGATAGATGAGCACGAGCCAAGGCGAGAAATCGACATACAACGGCAAACAAAAAAGCCAGCTTAAAAGCTGGCTTTTACAACGTTCTGCAAGTTTAAAAAATAAGATAACCAACAGTAAAACTACATACAGCTAGTAAAATCATCCCTACGGTCTTGTGTTCATCTAGCCAACTATCCATGATGCCAACCCCTTAATTAAATCTAGTTTAATAACACCGCCAACGGTCAACCAAATTATAACCCACCGTTGAGCAAAACCAATATTTTTAAGCCAAATGTCGTTCTTGACCTGCTTGGCTTGCATTCGCTTTAACTCGCAACAATCATCCATCAATAGACTCCAACTCATTAATCAAACGTCTCGCCACTATAACCGCGTTCGGTGTCATTTTACGAACCCACGCTTTAGCGTAACGCGACCACTTAAAACCGCTGCTTTTTAACTTCTTGCGTACTTCTTCGGCTGGGATACCGTCAAAAGAAAACTTGATGCGCCCGTCTTCCTCGAACAACTCCCAATCTGTCCCCATAGCGTCCCCGTTAGCCTGTAAAGGCTCTTCATTGTGTAACGCTTCCAAGTCCTCCAAACGCTTTTTAGTGCTGCGTATGTTGGCGTTGCTATTCTGTAGCGCATAGGTATCAAAGCCAAATTTTCCAAAAAATTCACACGGTTGTAATAGCTTTTTTGCTCTTTCTTCGGTCTGTCCATGTGTATTAACCAAGTATTCGATCTTGTCTTCCTCTGTCATATGACTAGAGCGCACTACTTTATTGACGGCTTTCATTAACTCATGACTTTTAACCAGACGATCTAATTTTTGTTTTAGCTTCGTGATCGCTTCTGGGTCGTCTGATGCAATGCCAGCAGAGCCGACACTATTAGCGCGACGGCTTAAATATTCTGCTTTGTCTTGAGCCTCTACGCTTTTACGCATGTTTGTATTAATGCTCTCCGCGTGTCTACGGTGCTTTGCTTCTGAATGATGACCAACTAGGATCGGCTGACCGAAAGGCAACATTTTTCCCAATGAACTTGCTGTATTAAAACGCTCTGTAGATACAGCAGCGGCTTTTATTGCTCGCTCCTCTAAACGTTCGCGCTTTTCCTCTTGTCGCTCTTGATAGTCTCCAAGTGCTACAACTTTTCGAGTTTTATCTTCTGGCGGTGGTGTTGGCTTTTTCTCATCACTATTAAGCGGTGACAGGTAGCCGTCAATTAACGCCTTTTTCACTTGATAGTAATCAAAGCAAGGCTTTACATGCGAGACTAATCTTTTATCACGCTGACAGGCGTAAGCATGGCATAGCGTCGGAAAATACCCCGCTTCAAAATGCTGAACAAGTATATGCTCAAATTTTTCTTGTCTTCCATTGTCAAAAAACAACTCAAGCTCTGTAAATACACATCCCTTGTCGCTATACGCCACCTTTTCAGCATGTTTCATACTTTTCTGGTTATATTCTTTAAGTGAATATTCTTCACCAACAGAGAAAACATTTGATCTACTAGACTTAATTAACACTCGTTTAAGTCCCGCTGTTTCTTCCAAACTTTCGGATATTGGCCACGGTTTCACCACTCTAGACAAGGCAATCAATTTAACCTCACTCACAGCAGCGTAGTAATGGTTTAACGTTGGGTAGTCTGCATCAATATCATGTCTGAATCGCTCCAAATCGCCATTTTCAAACTCGATATACATCATCGTCTTACTGTAACCATTGTTGCGACCTACTTCCCTAGCTTCTTGCATTGCTTTGGTGTTGTAATCGTCCAGCGTGTACGCATCACCATCAGAGAATAGATTTGATTCGCTCCAATCAATCACAATTTGTTTTACGGTGGCGGTATTAACTAGGCTTTCGTACTTGTCAAAAGGTGTTAATAAAACCTCTTCTTTCACCTCTTCGACTTTCTCAACAACCAAAGAATTATTCTCAAAAATGTTTTCTTCTTCGCCTTGTCCATCCAACGAAAAAGTCATGATCACATCATTAGAAAAATGGTAAATACAATCACAAACTTGGACTTTAACCAAAACCCCATCATGGACAGTTAAAAAAATCACCATGTCGCGGTAGTTCTTTTCGTACCACCCCCAAAAATCAGATTTAGCCATTTTTACGGGTTCGTCATGACGATGACAATCATCCATACCCATTGTTTGCGTGTGCAATGTTAGGGAATCCGCAAACTCCAACATTTGAGCAATCTTAGCTTTAGCATTTTTACGCAATTTATGACCAGAGAAGCTCTTCAAAAATTCATTCTTGGGTGAGCCCGACTGTTCAAACGGGGATACGTTTGTCGCTGTTTGGACGTTAGAAGCTGTTGATTGATTACGGATTGAGTCTGTCATAAGTTTTTCCTTTGATTAATTTTTCATTCCCGTTGTCGCCTGACTGCTCGACCCGAAATCATGGTTCTTTAAAACAAGGGCGCGAAGCGTTTATATACCCTTGTTTTAGAGGTTCTGATTTGGGACGTTAAGCAGGAAGAGAGGGGCACGGGATTGAGAAATCAAAGGAAAAAAGACAGGCGAGAAACGGAATAAATCTTACAGATTCTTCGTTCCAATCAGTGAAACAGCCCCCGAATGGGGGCTTTCTTTTGCGTTAGGGATTGTGTGACAGGAATCCAAAATGACAACGAACTTGTTCGTTAATCGTCATTTGGATTATCGACACGAGGCGAAGCCGAAAAGCCCTGCCCCGAAGGGGTAACGCCCGACTCAATAAGAGCCTGACACAACCTTTTATGAAGGAAAGCTCTAAATTCAAACCTATTCCATCCGCAACTAGCAAGGCCACCCCTAACTAACGACCTAAAATATGAATCTGACACTCCCAAAACGGAAGCAGCCTTACTCCCCAACATAACACTCAAATACAAATTCACTCCTTGTGTAAGTTCAATTTCAGGCAGCAGAGCATTAACGACAGCTTCGGCTTCTTCCCGAATAACTTCGTTCTCATACATACTTACCGCCTCCACAGTTATCAGGGCCAACTGACAGAGAGGATTTATACATTTGTGTATATAACCGTAGTTTGCATCTTTGCGAATAGCAAAGATGTGAGGATTGGTTAATGAATAGATTAAGTTGTTGTATAGATAGATTTTGCGCTTTAGCGCAGATAAAAAAAGGGCTATGATTCGTCACAGCGAACTCCTTAGGTTAGTTAAGGTGTAAGTTAGTTGGTAGGTGGAGTTCCCGCTCCGCCTACCAACGCTAATACTTCAAAATATTAAAACGTTGGCTTCTTTCCTTTCTTAACCAGTTGCTGCCTAAACCTTTCAGATGGTGACAATCTATTCGGACGACCACCTCCACTACCAGCATAAAGCCCCCCTTGCATAATAGGTTCAGCAGAAGCACTACCAGCATCGACAGTTTTTTTTCCTTCATTGATTGTCTTTGGAGGCATCTTTTCTTTGGTTTTTGCCTTTGAGCTATCAGGTTCAATAGGCTTACCCCCTAATTCAACGTATGACATTTTGAAAGTTATCTGAGTGAGCTCTGTTACCTTCCGCCCCCTTCCTGTATCAATCTCATACCCTTTCGGGTAACCATTTTGAGAAATCCAAACTCCCTTTGAACCACTAACAATTTGAGCCAAAGAGCGATCGATAACTGTCCTTCTAAAGCGTGCAAAATCAGCATGTTCATCAAGGCTTGTTCCTAGCATTTCACAAAGATCACCTACCGTAGTTGTAAAATCCCTCGCGTTTTTAAACCTCGATATTAGCTCCAAAATTCTTTTGGCATATGCACTTTTCAAACCAAGCAACAACCTAGCATCAACAATCCCAAAACTTTGAGCTTTCAACCCGTAGTTCAACATCCTCGCAGCTTGGCTTCTGGTTACCTCAAGTGTGAGCTTGTTGTTTGTAAATTTAGCCTCACTAATTAGACCTGCGACCAACCAACTTCCCCCATCAATTTCAGCTTCAACTTTACGAGAAACTAATCGTGAACACACACTTTGCAGCATAGAGCAACCAGTATCTCGATCTTTCAAGACCAAAGCTTTCAGGCTAACCCCCATTAAAGAAGCAACCCGATCGGCATCAAAAACAAAAATTGTAGGTATATCATTCAAGCTTTCAGGACGATTTACATCAAAAACCCCAAGCTTAACCTTCGTTCGATCTGCAAACCGCTTTACCTCCATAAAAGCCAAGGTAACAAGATCCTGCTCCCTAGCGGTTAACTTATATCTAGCTGTAATTATATCATGGGGCTTAACAACACTCTCAGAACTACTCATAAAACATCATCCTTAAATCAATACATAAACCATAACATTAAGAATTACCCAGAACAATGATAAAAGGTCACTTATTAGCAAAAAAACTAGGTCACTCACAAGGAAAAACTAGGTCACTC
>NZ_JBFRRH010000023.1:0-697 GCF_041472995.1 Vibrio sp. 10N.261.46.A3
GCAGCCCTAGGGCTGCCTTTTTGAATGGGGGCGACCACAAAGATCGTGGTCAGTGCATCATGTTGATGCATTTTGTAGCCATAACCTCTTGATCGAAAATCATTAAATAACTATCCTACAAGGGTTAAGTTGTGATGATAGCTAACACAAATAAGCTATCACCAACAGAATTAAAAGCTCGACAAAGCGTTTAATTCCAAGATGCATTGAGTTGTTAAAGCTCAGTGGATTGCACCAGTAATGAGATTGTAGCCCATATTTGCTATCCCTTTCAATACTGCGCCACTCCAAGTCATCCCTCTTAACTGCAATTTTGTTTATAACCCGATACCGAAAACCTTTTGGTTGTGGATTGAAACTATCGTGCAGTGGTTAATTCCTAGCGTTACGTTTGTCCGGTATTGAATCGTTCGGCAAGATTGTATTCTAGCTTGAGAAAGACAATGGAAGTGATTCCATAAGTCGCGGGATTGACCATTCACACAAGCAGCCTAAACCAACACGCTAAGACACCCATGCGGTATTAAGGTCTCAGTCGGCAACAGGCGAATGGTGCTCAATACAGAGTTTAGTTGTCGAGTTAGAGCAGTATTATGACTCTAGCCGCATTGACGGGTACGACCGAAACGACGGCGTATAGACGAATTTGTGTAATGGTGGTCAAACTTATATCTTTAGGTCAACAGCCTAGGGATAG
>NZ_JBFRRH010000023.1:1481-1850 GCF_041472995.1 Vibrio sp. 10N.261.46.A3
TTTAGGTTCAGAGTTAATTGGTAGATCGAACAACTCACGATCTCTTTCTTTTGTTAAATATTTATCTAACGT
The DNA here is from genome assembly GCF_041472995.1 of Vibrio sp. 10N.261.46.A3. Taxonomy (NCBI): domain Bacteria; kingdom Pseudomonadati; phylum Pseudomonadota; class Gammaproteobacteria; order Vibrionales; family Vibrionaceae; genus Vibrio; species Vibrio sp. 10N.261.46.A3. Next base: position 1,554 of record NZ_JBFRRH010000023.1, read on the forward strand.
TTTACTTACTTGCTCTTTGTAATCAGATTCTCTTTCCATTCTTTCTAAGACCATAGCCCCGAGTAAAATTTTTCTTCTTGTGTCTTCCTTTCGTTTTTTTGTACTTTCCTTTTGCTGCTCTTTTTGAATTTGTAGTCGCAGTTGCTCTTGTTTCTTTTTGAGTTGCTCTAACTTACTCGCCATAAATATTTCCCTCTTTGATTTTGGCTTATATTATCATTTCACACCCTCGGTGCTAACTTTTACGATTATGAGTAAAAGCGCACTTATACGTTGTACCAACGTGTGCGAATCACT
>NZ_JBFRRH010000024.1:0-833 GCF_041472995.1 Vibrio sp. 10N.261.46.A3
AAATTGCCCCGAGAGCCCCCACAGCGACCAGAAACAACAAGCCGCAACCTAGGTATAAAAATCCCAAACAATGGCTGTGAGCTTCATTTTGACCGCTCATTTTTGGTGTTTATTATTCCTATTATGTTCAATTGCCAAGTTTACCGCCCAAAACAGCCACTTTGACCACCTGAAAGCCTCTCACAGCCATTTTAAGTAGCAAACCCACCCACAGACACATAAATCCACTCTGAAAGTTAATTTCACAATTAGAGGGCTTCACAGTGCGAATTAACATCTTTTGAACTCACCCAAAAATCACACCGTAACGCTCATAACTGAAACTTTCCCTTTGAGATCGCTCTTCCTCATGAAATGGGCGAAGCCCTTTCATGAGGAAGAGCGATCCGACAAGCGAACGGAGTGAGTGCGTCAGAACTCAAACCCCAAAAGCGTTAATATGACCTCAAATGTAACCATCAAAAAGTAAGATTAATGGACGTAAAACAACTCGCTTATGAACTCGGATTTGAGAACTACGAAAAAGCCACGCCTTTGAAACTATTCAAATGGATATGCCTGGAAGACAAAATCAATTTAAGGAATGATTTAAGTGATTACCTTGGTAAAGATTTCGCAAAAATAGTGACGGAAAAGCTAATGGAGTACAAAGAGGATGGCTCGCTAACATTTCCCAACTCGTGGCGAGTCAAAAAGAAATACAAAGCCCCAAAGGAAGACAAAAGATCAAAAAACAAAATTAAGAAGTTAAAACCTCGCTTAGTAAAAAAACAAGACACGGGTAATAGATAGCGTAGCTCTTAAAAATCACGTAGTGATTCGCACACGTTGGT
>NZ_JBFRRH010000025.1:0-125206 GCF_041472995.1 Vibrio sp. 10N.261.46.A3
GGATTCGAACCATCGAAGGCAGTGCCGGCAGATTTACAGTCTGCTCCCTTTGGCCACTCGGGAACCCCTCCAGGGTGTGTCTTACTCTTCACAAAGTAAGCCTAAATTGATGTTTTCCCATAAGCCCATCAATCAGGTTGTTCTCTTAACTCTTAAAAGAGGTAAGAAGAATATGGTGGAGGGAGACGGATTCGAACCATCGAAGGCAGTGCCGGCAGATTTACAGTCTGCTCCCTTTGGCCACTCGGGAACCCCTCCAGGGTGTTTTTTCCTAACTCATAATGGATAGGCTAAAGAGATGTTTTTCCCAACGCATCTCTCAAGTGCGGAGCGCATCATAGCAAACACGCTAAACGTGTAAAGGGTTTTTCTTATGGTTTTGTGTTAAATGCTGCCTTTTTGGGCAAAGATGGCGAAAAGTACGCATATTGCTCGTGAAGTGAACATCTGTACTAAGGTTTACGTACTGAGGGGTAACACCTTGAGGTGATTGGCTTTCTGTATTGTGTTCAATGTGTCTAAAGCGTGATGAAACGTAAATGGAATTTAATCTAGATTTACACTTCTTGACGTTACAGTATTCATTAGTTGATAGAATACGGTTAATTTCATTTATAGATAATAAATCTTACTTGCAGACCATTATTATGAAGCATAAATCTGTTTTAACCCTGCTTAGCTTGTCTATTCTTATGGCGTCTCCAGCCGTACTTGCTAAGCGTATGGGCCCTAGCACTGTCACTGTTGTTACTGAGCAGGTTGATACTCACCAAGTTAGCCAATCTCTTTCGTTGGTCGGTAAGTTAGAAGCCGAGCAATCAGTAATGATCACTTCTGAAGTGGCTGGCAGAGTGGACTCTATCAACATTAAAGCCAATCAAGATGTCACTAAAGGGCAGATGTTGGTTCAGCTTGATGACGACAAAGCGAAAGCGGCGGTTGCAGAAGCGCAAGCTTATCTAAAAGACGAGCAACGTAAGTTAGCGGAATTTCAACGCCTAGTGAAACGTAACGCGATCACGCAAACTGAAATTGACGCTCAGAAAACGAACGTAGAGATCGCCAATGCTCGTTTAGCTGCTGCAAATGCCAATCTGAAAGATCTTCACATCAGCGCGCCATTCTCGGGCACTGTTGGTTTTATCGACTTTAGCCGCGGTAAAATGGTTACAGCCGGTACTGAACTCGTGACCCTAGACGACCTATCGGTAATGCAATTAGATTTGCAGATCCCGGAGCGCTACCTTTCTAAACTGTCTAAAGGTATGAAAGTAACGGCTCGCACCAGCGCATGGGGCGACACTCAGTTCACTGGTACTGTAGTAGGCATTGATTCTCGTATTAACGCTGAAACCTTGAACCTTCGAGTTCGAATCCACTTCGATAACAATAATGATTATCTAAAGCCAGGCATGTTGGTGGCAGCGGATATGGACTTCCCACCAGTGGAAGCGCCAATCATTCCAGTTCAAGCGCTTGAGTATTCAGGTACGAAGCGTTTCGTTTATGTTATCGACGAAGATAATAAAGCAACTCGCACTGAAGTTTTCCTTGGGGCTCGTATTGATAACGAAGTCGTGATCGACAAAGGCATCGAAATTGGCCAGAAGATCGTGGTGCAAGGTATCGTGAACATGCGTGACGGCGTCTTGGTTCAAGAGCTTGCCGTTAATCGCCCAGCTGATGCAGCAAGTGATAAAAAAGCACAAGAAGGCGCTAACTAATGTTGTTATCTGATGTTTCTGTAAAGAGACCAGTAGCGGCCGTCGTATTGAGCCTACTATTGGTTGTGTTTGGTATTGTCTCTTTCAATAAGCTCGCGGTTCGTGAGATGCCAGATATTGAAAGCCCGGTAGTATCGATCAGTACTCGTTATGAGGGTGCGTCTGCCACCATCATTGAAAGCCAAATAACCTCCAATCTTGAAGACCAGTTATCCGGCATCAGTGGTATCGATGAGATCGAATCCACAACGCGTAACGGTATGTCGCGTATCACGATTACTTTTGAGCTCGGTTACGACCTCAATACCGGTGTGAGTGATGTTCGTGATGCGGTAGCTCGAGCGCAGCGTTCATTGCCAGATGAAGCCGACGACCCTATTGTTTACAAGAACAATGGTAGTGGTGAAGCTTCGGTTTACATCAACTTAAGTTCTACAGAGATGGACCGAACGCAGTTAACCGACTACACCGAACGTGTGTTGATTGACCGCTTTAGTTTGATTTCTGGCGTGAGCTCAGTGGATATCTCAGGTGGCTTGTACAAAGTAATGTACGTCAAGCTGAAACCTGCGCAGATGGCGGGTCGTGGCGTGACTACCTCGGACATCACATCTGCGTTGAACAGTGAGAACATTGAAAGCCCTGGTGGTGAAGTACGTAACGATGCGATTGTGATGTCGGTTCGTACTGCTCGTTCTTACACTGAAGCGGAAGACTTCGAATACCTAGTCGTTAAACGTGCCTCTGATAACACACCTATCTACTTGAAAGACGTAGCGGATGTTTACATTGGCGCAGAAAACGAGAACTCGACCTTTAAGAGTGACGGCGTTGTTAACGTAAGTATGGGTATTGTGCCTCAGTCAGATGCGAACCCACTTGAGGTGGCTGACTTAGTTCATAAAGAAGTCGAAGCAATTCAAAAGTTCTTGCCAGATGGTACTCGTTTAGCTGTCGATTATGACTCAACAGTCTTTATCGACCGCTCAATCTCAGAGGTATACAGCACACTCTTTATCACGGGTGGCTTGGTTATCCTTGTGCTTTACATCTTTATTGGTCAAGCACGTGCAACACTTATTCCAGCGGTAACCGTACCTGTATCTCTGATCTCGTCGTTTATTGCCGCGTACTACTTCGGTTTCTCTATTAACCTGATTACCTTGATGGCACTTATCCTGTCGATTGGTTTGGTGGTCGATGATGCGATCGTGGTGGTTGAGAACATTTTCCACCATATTGAACGTGGTGAGTCACCGCTGCTTGCTGCCTATAAAGGTACTCGTGAAGTAGGCTTCGCGGTAATCGCAACAACGCTTGTATTGGTAATGGTATTCCTGCCAATCTCGTTCATGGACGGCATGGTTGGTCTGTTGTTTACCGAGTTCTCTGTATTGCTTGCTATGTCGGTGATCTTCTCGTCGTTAGTCGCATTAACGTTAACGCCAGTGTTAAGCAGTAAAATCCTAAAAGCGAACGTTAAACCAAACCGTTTCAATTTGTTTGTCGAGCGCGTATTTGGCAAACTTGAATCTGGATACCGATCGGTATTGCGCCGTGCTCTAAACTGGCGTTGGGCGGCTCCAATCATCATTATCGCGTGTATGGGCGGTAGTTATGGCTTGATGCAACAAGTGCCGTCGCAACTGACGCCACAAGAAGACCGTGGTGTTATCTTTGCGTTTGTTCGTGGTGCCGATGCAACCAGTTACAACCGTATGTCTGCCAACATGGACATCGTTGAAGAGCGCTTAATGCCCTTGCTTGGTCAAGGCTTCTTGAAGTCATTCAGTATTCAATCACCAGCGTTTGGTGGTAATGCGGGCGACCAAACGGGCTTCGTAATCATGATCCTAGAAGATTGGGATGAGCGTGACGTTACCGCACAAGAAGCGTTGAACGAAGTTCGTAAATCGTTGAACGGCATTCCAGATGTGCGTGTATTCCCGTTCATGCCGGGCTTCAAAGGTGGTTCAAGTGAGCCTGTTCAATTCGTACTTGGCGGTTCTGATTACTCTGAACTGCAGAAGTGGGCAGAGATCTTAAAGCAAGCCGCTGAAGACTCTCCAATGATGGAAGGCGCGGACATCGATTACTCTGAGAAGACACCAGAGCTATTGGTAACCGTAGATAAGCAGCGTGCAGCAGAGCTAGGTGTTAGCGTTTCAGACATCTCAGATACGTTAGAAATCATGCTTGGCGGTCGCAGTGAAACGACCTTCGTTGACCGTGGTGAAGAGTACGACGTGTACCTGCGTGGTGATGAAAACAGCTTCAACAACGCGAACGACCTAAGCCAAATCTACATGCGAACCCAGTCTGGTGAGCTGGTTACACTCGATACGCTGACGCACATTGAAGAAGTGGCTTCATCGATTCGTTTGTCGCACTACAACAAGCAGAAATCGGTGACCATCAAGGCGAACCTAATGGAAGGTTACACGCTAGGTGACGCGCTCGATTTCCTTGATGAACAAGCGATTGAACAGCTACCCGGTGATATTTCAGTGAGCTACTCTGGCGAGTCAAAAGACTTCAAAGAGAACCAATCAAGTATCCTAGTGGTATTTGCGCTAGCGATGCTGGTCGCATACTTGGTACTGGCCGCGCAGTTTGAAAGCTTCATTAACCCGCTGGTGGTGATGTTCACCGTACCTATGGGTATCTTTGGTGGCTTCTTAGGCTTGGTGCTGATGAGTCAAGGGCTCAACGTCTACAGCCAGATTGGTATGATCATGTTGATCGGTATGGTAACCAAAAACGGTATCTTGATCGTTGAGTTTGCTAACCAACTTCGTGACCGTGGTATCGAGTTTGAAAAGGCGATCATTGATGCTTCGGCTCGACGCTTACGTCCAATCATGATGACGGCATTCACGACACTAGCCGGTGCAATCCCATTGATTACTTCAACGGGCGCAGGCTATGAAAGCCGAGTGGCTGTGGGTACGGTTATCTTCTTCGGTATGGGCTTTGCGACACTGGTCACTCTGTTCGTTATCCCTGCGATGTACCGACTGATTTCTGGCTCAACACGCTCTCCGGGTCACGTGGAAGCGGAGCTTAATAAAGAGCTTAGCCATGACAACGTGGGAAGAACCAGTCACGGTTAATGAACACGCACGATTAATGAACACGGAATAGTGTAACAATATTGAAAAGCCTGCGTTTGCTCCTAGCGAATTGCAGGCTTTTTTTGTATAACAAACAGAGCTCAACGAATTAATACAATAAATCGAATAAAGGAAAGTAAAGTGGCTGAATTTAAATACAAAGATCTTTCTCAAGAAGAACAAGATAAGCTGGATGCAGCAACCTTTCGTCGCCTGTTAGCACACCTAGATAACAATAAAGATGTGCAGAACATCGACCTTATGATCTTGGCGGGCTTCTGCCGTAACTGTTTCAGCAAGTGGTATAAAGCGGAAGCCGAGCAACAAGGCCTAGACTTGGATATCGATGACGCTCGTGAGCGTGTATACGGCATGACTTACGATGAGTGGAAACAAAACCATCAACCAAAAGCGACGCCTGAACAACTCGCGGCATTTGAAGCGAAGCAGAAGCCAGAGTAATTTGTTCTCGTTAGTGGCTGATTAATAGAATGAATAAACAAAAAGAGCCCATCAAGGGCTCTTTTTTATTTCTAACTACCGGCTTATATGAACTTAAGCCAACTCACCCGTTTGCGAGAAAGCTTCTAGCTTGGCTGCATAAGGTTGTAGGTCACCAATATTCAGATTTACCCACTCGTCATTGAAGTAAGTGTCTAGGTAACGCTCACCGCTGTCACACAGTAAAGTCACGATAGAACCTTTTTCTCCACGTGCTTTCATTTCACTGGCTAGCTGAAGCACACCGTACATGTTAGTACCGGTTGATGCGCCAACCTTACGGCCAAGAATGTCAGATAACCAATGTGTCGTTGCGATACTTGCTGCATCTGGAATTTTACGCATTTCGTCAACCACCCCAGGAATGAAGCTTGGTTCTGCTCGTGGGCGACCAATGCCTTCAATCTTGCTGAATGTACTGCCTTTCACGTTCGCATTGCCGGTTTGGAAGTATTCGTGGAATACGGAGTTCTCTGGGTCGACAACACAAAGCTTGGTTTCATGCTGTTGGTAGCGAATGAAACGGCCAATCGTCGCTGAAGTACCGCCAGTACCTGGACTCATTACTACCCAAGCCGGAACTGGGTGATCTTCCATCTGCATTTGATTGAAAATCGAGTTCGCGATGTTGTTGTTACCACGCCAGTCGGTTGCGCGCTCAGCGTAAGTAAACTGATCCATGTAGTGACCATTCAATTCTTCTGCTAAACGGCGAGACTCATCGTAAATTTCATCTGAGCGGTCAACAAGATGCGCTTGGCCGCCGTAGAATTCAATTTGCTCAATCTTCTTCTTCGCTGTGCATTTTGGCATTACCGCAATAAACGGTAGGCCAAGTAGGCGAGCAAAGTACGCTTCAGATACCGCAGTGCTACCCGATGAAGATTCAATGATTGTTGTTTCTGGACCAACCCAACCGTTACAGATAGCGTATAAGAAGAGAGAACGCGCTAAACGGTGCTTTAAAGAGCCTGTAGGGTGTGTGCTTTCATCTTTAAGGTAAACATCAATGCCTTCGATACTTGGTAGATCGAGCTTGATAAGGTGCGTATCCGCTGAGCGTTGGTAGTCCGCTTCAATTTTACGAATCGCGTTGTTAATCCATTGATGGTCAGTGCACATAAGCGTTCTCCTGATCGAGTGTAGGAATTCTTTGTAATTGGTATGGTTCTAATTTATCTATAATCCGAGAGAAAAACTTTGCCATATTTGCTTTGTTTTGCTTAAATTGTAGAAAATTATTCTCTTTAAATGCGATTTGGTGAAAGTGTGATAGATGCCGTAGATAAAAAAATATTAGGGTTACTGCAAGAAGACAGCACCCTGTCATTGAACGATATTTCTGAAGCGGTCAATCTCACCACAACGCCTTGTTGGAAAAGGCTTAAGCGCCTCGAAGAGAACGGCATTATTGAGAAAAGAGTCGCACTGTTGAACCCAGAAAAACTGGATCTTTCCTTTACTGCGTTCGTTTTAGTGAAAACCAGTAATCATTCTCATGAGTGGTATGGTCGTTTTGTGAATACTGTGTCGGAATTTCCAGAAGTGATGGAGTTCTATCGTATGGCTGGCGAATATGATTATATGATGAAGGTTCAGGTTAAAGACATGAAGTGCTTTGATGATTTCTATAAGCGCTTGGTGAATAGCATTGATGGTATCTCTAATGTGACCTCGACGTTTGCGATGGAACCATTGAAGTACACGACAGCATTGCCGCTTTAAGCTGCGCCTAGTAATAGATTAACTATCGCTTTAGTTTAGATATCTTCTCAGTTTAGATCTCGCCTCTGCGACAAAGAAAAGGATTATTCATGTTTGCAAAAGTATCTACCGCTATCCAGCTGGTATTGGCGGTCGCCATTTTTTACTTGGGTTACACCATCTACTCATTGACTAATAAAGTCGGTGAAATCGTTGATACTTATCCGCAAGTTATCGAAGACATATCGGGCCTCACGAAAGGGCTCAAAGTAGAAGAGCTATTAGCGCTTGCAGAACATGTCAGCGATCTTGCTCCTCAGGTGTTAAACACTGTCGAAGAAGTTAGAAAGACGATCGATGACGTGAATCAAACCATAGCCTCGGTCGACAACAAAATCCCTGCGATTTTAGATGAAGTCAAAAATGTTCGAACGGAAGTCGAGCAGGTAAGAACCGATGTTATTCCTCCAACATTAACGGAATTAAAGAGATACCGCGTAGACGTAATGCCACCAATGCTCGCTGAAAGTAAGTCTTACCGCGAACAGACTATTCCTGTCATCGTCACTGAATCTGAAATGCTACGAGCGGAAGTTCCAGGTATTTTGGCACAAGCTAACTTGTTAGCGGATAAGAGTAAAGAGCTCGCTCAGGGAGCCGCAGAGGGCGCGGTGAAAGGCGTAGTGTTATCGCCATTTAACCTACTGCGTGACGCAGGTGATGGCATTAAAACACGAGTTCAGAGCGAGTTTGAGCCAACATTAGAAGTTGAGTAGGTTTTATTGATTTTTATGTGACGGGTTGTCTTAAGCGTCATTAAAGAAAGAGGCTAGGTATTGAACCTAGCCTCTTTTTGTTTGTGCGTATTTGGGACTTGTAAGAAGCGTTTATTCGCTATTTATTTGAGCGCTACTTAGTAAAACGCATCACACCTTCTTGTACTGCTGTCGCTACCAGCTCACCTTTCTGGTTGAAGATCTCGCCGCGCACTAGGCCGCGAGTGTTCGCCGCCGTTGGGCTTTCAATCGCATAAAGCAGCCATTCATCCATCTTGAATGGGCGGTGGAACCAGATTGAATGGTCAATCGTCGCCACTTGAAAATTTGGCGTCATGATAGAGACTTCATGAGGGTGAAGCGCAGTCACTAAGAATCCCCAATCCGATGCGTAGGCAAGCAGGTATTGGTGGATCAATTGGTTGTCTGGCATCGCACCATTCGCTCTTACCCAGAGATACTGTTTCGCTTCCGTCTTCTTAGGTTTCAGTGGGTTTACCACCGTTACCGGACGCATTTCAATCGGCTTTTCGCCACAGAAGGTTTTGCGCAGTTTCTCTGGTAAGAATTCCGCGATGTGGCTCGCTAATTCAGTTTCTGAGGCAAAGTTCTCTGGTCCAGGAATATCAGGCATTGAAATCTGGTGTTCAAACCCTGGCGCATCGCCATGATAAGAAGCCGTGAGATAGAAAATAGGGCGGCCATTTTGAATCGCTTTCACACGGCGCGTGCTAAAGCTGCGTCCATCTCTTAGGTTCTCAACATCGTAAATGATTGGCTTTTCAGGATCGCCGGGAAACAGAAAATAACTGTGGAACGAGTGAACACTACGGTCGTCTTGAACGGTATAACGAGCGGCGGAAAGCGCTTGTCCCAATACCTGACCGCCGTATACCTGTGGTAGGCCTAGGTTCTCACTTTGCCCACGGAATAAACCTTCTTCCAGTTTTTCTAGCTGAAGTAAACTTAGTAATTCTTGTAAAGGTTGACTCATCGCCAGCATTCCTCTTCGTAAAATGGGTGTCAGATTATGGTGTTAATCATTTAGCTTAGTCAGATATCTGTCAATAAATCATAGGGTTTCAAGACAGAATATGAAAGCTCTCTTATAATTGGTCAGTAGATTTGCCGAGTCCGGCAAACATGTTGAGAGAAATTGAATATGAAAAAGGCTCTAATTCTTATTACGTCTTTAGTATCGTTTGGCCTACTTGTTGGTTGCCAAGCAACATCAGAAACGAACGCTTCTCAAGAAGTGGTTGCAGAGAACACTCAAGTGATTTCAGGAACAGTAAGCTACCGTGAAAGAATTGCATTGCCAGAGAATGCAGTAGTTACCGTTACGCTAGAAGATATCTCACTGGCTGACGCACCATCGACGGTTATCGCAACTCAAGAGTTCACCACAGACGGTAAGCAAGTACCGTTCGCATTCGAGCTAAGCTACGACAACGACAAAATTAAAGCTAACCACCGTTACAACATGCGCGCATCGATTCATGTTGACGGCAAACTGCGTTTCACTACTGATACGATTAAGTCAGTAATTACTGATGTAGAAAATACACAGCAAGCAGACCTGCGTTTGGTTGGTGTTCGTTAATCAGAAATCGATGCCACTGTTAAGGCATATTGATAGGCTTAACTTAGCCAGTTGAATTTACGATTAGTGGCAGCTCTAGGGCTGCCATTTGTATATTCTGAGTTTAACTTTTCCTGCATCACTCACCTCAATCCCTTCTTTAACCAAATGCTGCTTTTGTCGGTCGAACGAATCACCCTTTAAAGATATTTCACCCTTGCTGTTTATCACTCGATACCAAGGCAGTTTGCTACCTTCTGGCAGGTTACCCAGCGCTTTACCAACATGGCGCGCATAGCCCGGAAATCCTGAAAAACGTGCTATGTCTCCATAAGTTGTTACTTTCCCATATGGAATTTGGTGAATCACAGCAAAGATTTGGCTCAAAAATTGGTCCATACTAAATGTTCCTAGTTCATTAATACCACGGATCGGTAGAAGGAGAGGGCTATGGTATTTACAACGTTTCAGTTCTTGATCACCACATTATTAGCGGTTGTTTGCGCGAGAGCAATCAGTTTAAGTGAGGGAGATATCCCGGTGCTTGCAATGGTCATTCCTGCCTTATGGATTTTACCGCAGGGGGGCATAGCAGGATTAGCTTTGCTTGTTTCCATGACCACTTATGGTCTAACCCTTCCTTTGCAGCCCATCACGCTGTCTGTCAGTGCGTGGGTACTATTCCCGCTATTGATGGTGGTCTTCTCAAGACGCAGTAGTTTGTCGGTCGTGATTATTTCCGGCTTGATTGTGACTACTTTGCAGGTCGGGATCATGGTCACGCAATCAGCAGGCAAGCTTGAAGGCGTCCCGTGGGTTACCACACTTCAGACCTTATCTATCATCGTGATTTGGTGGGCGGCAAATCATCTTAAGCCAGCCAGCCGACACAGCTGGTGGTCATTAGGCTTAATACTTCCATTATGGATAGCCGATTTACCTTATGCTGCTTTGGTGGCCTTGTGTATAACGGGCATCATGGCATCGATGGAAACGCTGACGCGCTTGAAAACCTTCCGCTGGAATAAACTACTGTGTTGGACACTGCCAACGGTCGGTTTTGCGGCTCTGGTGATTACTCCAAGCATCGAAGTACCGAGCCCTGTCTTTGTGGTGTGGTTGTGTCTATTAGGTACCGCGTGGATGACAGACTACATCATTCGCACAGAAGATAACGAAGACATCGATATCTAGCACTCCAGCAATCCAAATCTTCCAAATGCGGGTAAATGGTGAATTTACCTGCGATTTTCTAATGGTTTGAATAAAGGATAAGCACTTAGACCGCAATTGTTCAAAAATAGGGTGGAAGGGCTTGCAATGGTTGCTGTGATGCTTAATAATCCAATCACTCTTTGAGGCAAGCCTCTTAGAAAACGAATCTATGGGGGCCTGGTCCTCCCGCAACAATAGCTCGTGAACTCGGTCAGGCCTGGAAGGGAGCAGCCGCAGCGAGTGACTTGTGTGCCGGGATGTGGCTGGGTTCCCACCCCTTATGAAGCCTGCAATATATGTTCGCATAAATTGCAGGCTTTCTTCATATTTGCACCATAAGTCTTCATAGTCTATTTTTTTGTTGTAGGTTTACAACAAAAGTGATTTTGCTATGTTCGACCAAACCAAGAAATCATCTCACGTACACAACATCTGTAAGTTCATGAGCTTGAAGAGTGATGCGGTTGTTCGCACTCTCTCCATTCTGGAGTTCGATTTCTGCTTTCACCTCGAATATAACGCAAACATTAAAAGTTTTACCTCTCAACCTTTCGGCTTCCACTATCAATTCAATAATCGTAAGTGCCGATATACCCCAGACTTTTTAGTAACAGATCACAACGAGCAGTCAACCCTCTTCGAAGTAAAGCACTCTAGTCAGATTCTCAAACCTGATTTCAGGAATAGATTTGAAGAGAAACAAAGAGTTGCGTTGAATGAGTTCAACAGACGCTTAGTTTTGGTTACTGAAAAGCAAATTAGAATGGGAGCAACTTTAGATAACTTTAAGCTGTTACATCGTTACTCCGGATTGCGAACCGTGACTGAGTTTCAAAAGTTAGTGTTGGCGTTTATTCAACGTAAACAAATGGTGAAGTTACAAGAGGTGTCTTTGTATTTCGGTTTATCGGAGCAGGACACACTTATTTCTACTCTACCTTGGATCTCTTCGGGGCAAGTTAAAACAGACCTAAACGGCATTGGCTTTGGTCTCGAAACTTACGTTTGGTGTTAACTATGCCATCGGACTCTAATAACATTTTTGGGTTCTTTGATGAATTTGAAGCTTCAGAAGGAGAACCTCAGCAACTTCCAATAGAGCTAATTCAAGAACCTATTGAAATTTCTTCGACTATTGATTCTCAATCACCGAAGGTACAGCAAGAAGTTATCCGTCGTATCAAAATCATCGCGTTCGTAGAGAAGCGTTTAAAAGGCGGATGGACCGAGAAAAACTTGAACCCTCTCTTAAGTCTCGTGGAATCAGAATTACAGCTCACTCCCCCGAGTTGGAGAACTTTAGCAACTTGGAAAAAATCCTACTTTGAAGCGGGTAGAGAACCATGGGCACTCATACCCAAGCATACGTATAAGGGTAACAGCCGAGGAGAAATGGATTCACAAGCCTTGATTAATGAGGCGATTAAGAACGTATACCTGACTCGCGAACGGCTAAGTGTCGCAGAAGCATACCGATACTATAAGAGTCGAGTGATTCAAATAAATCGAGAGATTGTCGAAGGGAAAATCAAGCCAATTGCCGAACGCTCTTTTTATAATCGAATACATACCCTACCTCCTTATGAAGTCGCGATTGCAAGGTTTGGTAAACGATTTGCAAATCGAAAGTTTCGAGCAGTTGGCCAACAAGTAGCTGCGACAAAACCAATGGAATATGTCGAAATTGACCATACCCCAGTACCAGTTATTCTGATTGATGATGAGTTAGATATTCCTTTGGGACGACCCTATTTGACGATGCTTTATGACCGCTTCAGTAAATGTATCGTTGGGTGCAGTATCAACTTTAGAGAGCCTAGTTTTGACTCTGTCAGGAAGGCGTTATTGAACTCGCTACTAGATAAGAGTTGGGTAAAGCAAAGATATCCATCTATTGATAATGAATGGCCTTGCCACGGTAAGATTGATTGTTTAGTTGTCGACAATGGTGCCGAGTTTTGGAGCCAAAGCTTAGAAGATTCTTTACGACCTCTAGTGTCTGATATCCAATACAGCCAAGCTGCTAAACCTTGGCGAAAGTCAGGGATCGAAAAGCTGTTTGATCAGATGAACAAAGGGTTAGTGAACGCACTGCCTGGAAAAACGTTCACCAATCCTACTCAGCTACAAGATTACAACCCAAAGAAGGATGCGGTGGTTAGAGTTTCCGTGTTTCTTGAGTTGTTTCATAAGTGGATTGTCGACTATTACCATATGGCACCTGATTCAAGAGAGCGTGACATTCCATACCACAAGTGGAATCAATCGGAATGGATTCCCTCATACTACAGTGGTACTGAGAAGGAGCAGTTGAAAGTTGAACTAGGTTTGCTTAGACACCGAACCATTGGAGTGGCAGGGATCAGGCTTCATAACCTACGCTATCAGTCCTCAGAACTTATTGAATACCGTAAATATTGGGCGTCCAACAATGGCAAAAAGCTGTTTGTTAGGACCAAAACAGACCCATCTGATATCAGCTATATCCATGTTTATCTAGAATCGGAAAAGAGGTACATAAAAGTTCCAGCTGTAGACAACAGCGGATATACAAAAGGGCTGTCGCTTTTTGAACACGAGCGCATACAAAAAGTACGCAGGCTTAACACTAAGCAGCTTGCTGATGATGAGGCGCTTGCGGATACATTTCTGTATATGAAAAAACGTATTCAGGAAGAAACCGATAGGTTCCGCAGTGCCAAAAGTAATAAGGCTAGCTTGCCTAAAACGGGCAATACTTCGAAATTAGCAAAGTTTAATGATGTGGGCTCAGACGGACCAGGCTCAATCAATACGACTCCAGTAAAACAAGAAACCACGGTAGTGTTCGATGTCTCAGAGCAATTATCTGATGATTTTGAAGATATTGAGGGGTATTAATTTGAACTTAACGTCTAGTCAGTTTGAGCAGCTAAGATCCTTTGAAACCAGTTTTATCGAGTACCCTGCAATAACTGAAATCTACTCCATTTTCGATCAACTTCGTTTTAATCACTCCCTTGGCGGTGAACCGGAGTCTTTCTTGTTAACTGGTGAGGCCGGAAGTGGAAAGACGGCTTTGATTAACAACTATCTATCACGCTTCCCGCCTAGTTCAACTTGGAGTAAACAACCTGTTCTTAGCACCAGAGTTCCAAGCCGCATAAATGAACAGAACACGCTTACGCAGTTTTTAGTCGATTTAGATGGAAAGTCAGGTGGAAGAGGTACCCGACGACGTAATGAAATTGCTCTTGGTGAGGCTGTTGTAAAGCAACTTAAACGTAAATCTGTTGAGCTAATTATCGTCAATGAAATTCAAGAGCTTGTGGAGTTTTCTACAGCAGAAGAAAGGCAAGCTATTGCTAATACGTTCAAATATATAAGTGAAGAAGCAAAAGTCTCGTTTGTGCTGGTTGGTATGCCATATGCTGATGTAATAGCGACAGAGCCGCAATGGAACTCACGATTAAGTTGGAGACGAAAGATTAACTATTTCAAGCTGTTGAAAGCTAACAGCCATTCGAGTGGAACGGCATCTTATAGTTTTGACTTGGAGCAAAAAAAGCACTTTGCTAAATTTGTCGCTGGTTTGAGTGCGAGAATGGGCTTTGATGAACCGCCGGTGCTTACAAAAAATGAAGTGTTATATCCTTTGTTTATTATGTGTAGAGGGGAGTGCCGAGCGTTAAAGCACTTCTTGAAAGACGCACTACTTATGAGTTTCAGTGAGAACGTTGATACGATAGATAAAGCGATATTGTCACGTACCTTTTCATTTAAGTTCCCCTACTTGGACAACCCTTTTAATTGTTCTATCGAGGAGCTTCGTCTTCATCAAATTGACTCTGGATCGTCTTACAACCTGAATGCCATTGCCGTAGAAGATAAGATACTTGCTCCGCGATTTACGGATGCAATTCCATTGAATATGTTATTGAGCAAAAATGGACTTAAAGCTTAAGTATTACTTTTCGCTCTTTAGGTTCTCCAGTAACACCGCCTTCTCTTCATCACTCATCTTATCAATGGCGCACGCTAACTCAGCGCTCAATTCGCTCCTACAGAAAAAGTAGTTTAGCGGCACATCTAACTCTTCAGCCATACGTTCAAGCGTACCAATATCGGGTACATGTCTGCCTTTCTCGTAATGATTCATACGACCGCTCGCAGAACTTTGCTCCATACCAATTTTCACCCCTAAATCTTTTTGGGTGATCTTGGCTTTTTTACGCGCAGCTTTGAGCCTCGCTGGGATGGGGTTGTCTTTTTGCACTTACACATTTCTTTTCAACCTTTAGATAACTTAGATTGTCTAAGTTTTACTGATTTTTGTATACTTAGCAATCCTAAGTTTTGTTGCCTGTAAGAGTCACATGAAGAAAGTAACCAGAATTAACCCTCACATGTTTAACCTATTGATTGAAAAAGGGATGGACCATTTCTCCGTCACAGAAGCTAGAGATGCTTTGCTAAACAGTACTTCAGCCTTCCCGAAAAAGGACGATGCGCGGAAGTATGTTTATAAGCAAATTCTATCATTTGAGGAGAAAGGCTGGCTTTCTGTTATTGGGACTCGTAGAGACAAGCGCTACCATCAAACTAACGAATTCAAGGCGCTCACAATTGAGCCTAGAGTGGCTAGAAATAGGAAAGCTAAAGTCGATTCAATAGCTGTTCAGACTCCAAAGTGCTCTCTAAATGCATTAGCGCAAGAGAAGATGCAACATGAAGGGGAGTTGGCGATTACTCTAGGCGAGATTGAGGAGTACCAATCATTATTGACGCGTTTCCCAAATAACAAGCAAGATCTGCAACCGCTATTTAATGCAGCAAGAGAACGCTCAGCCAAGCTATTAGGCAGAATTAATGCACTAACCAACTGGATGCAAGTCGCACAAAGCAAGGCCCCTCAATGTTAAGAGCATGGCAAGCCGAGTGTGCAGCTCAAGCTATCGAGAAATTCACGTTAAACAAGCATTCACACTTCTTCTGCCAAGCGACCCCTGGAGCGGGTAAAACCGTTATGGCCGCCGAGGTCGCGAGTCGGTTATTTGAACAAGGCATGATTGACTTAGTGCTGTGTTTCTCTCCTTCACTGACTGTTGCAGAAGGGATGCAAAAGACCTTTTCATGGAAACTGGAATGTCCCTTTAATGGAGGCTTGGGTTCTCTTGGGGGTTCTTATACCTATCAATCCATCCGTTTTTTAGATCAAAACTTCTGGAGCACCGTCAGTAAGTATCGAGTACTAGTGGTATTTGATGAGATCCACCATTGTTCGTTTGATGACGAGGGGCGGTCAAACTCATGGGGGCTAGAAATTGTCTCGAAGATCCAAGGCTTTGCTCATTATACTTTGGCGCTGTCAGGCACTCCTTGGCGCTCTGACCGACTACCGATTGTTATGGCTGAGTATTCCGATCCTGAGGGCAAGGTTGTTTGCGATTACCAATACGGCTTGCAACAGGCCGTTGAAGATAAGGTATGCCGCCGTCCTAAAATCGTTTTAATCGATAATGAACACCTGAGTGTTAAGGCTGGCAGTGAAAATCAACACTTCGCTTCTATTATTGATTGCCTTAAACAATCCGATGTCTCTTATCAAAGCGTCATTCACAACGAAGATGCTATGAACTTCATATTAAATAGTGGGTGCCAAAAGCTAGCGCAGATAAGGCAAGAGTCCCCAAATGCTGGAGGCTTAGTGGTTGCATCTTCTATTAAGCACGCTAAAGACATTCAAAAGCGACTTGTTGAGCACTTTAATCAATCAGCATGCATAGTGACTTATCACCATGATGACCCGTTAAATGAAATTGAGTCTTTTCGTCACTCAAAGGTTCAGTGGATAGTCAGTGTTGGGATGATAAGTGAAGGAACGGATATTCCAAGGCTGCAGGTTTGCTGCCATATGAGTTCGGTAAAAACGGAACTTTACTTTAGGCAAGTGCTCGGGCGAATTTTGAGAGTCAATGACTCACCCAATCAAGAGGCGTGGTTGTATACCTTTGCCGAAGAAAGTTTGATTGGGTTTGCTGAAAGAATTGAGCAGGATATTCCAGAGTCGTGTCTATTTATTAAATCGAATGAACAGACTGATGAATCAGATAAGGCGCAGAGTGTTACCCCTACAGATTTTTCGTACGATAAGATTATGGTATCTGGGGAGTCCTCAACTCAACTAAATTGGTCAAAAATCGATGGGGTTCAAAACGCTTTTTACTCTGATTTCGAAGGTTATGATGAGTTACGTTTAGGTGATTTTAAACAAAGAGTTATCGCAACATTCACTTAATCACACCGTGAATAATGCGCACTCGGATTTATATTGGCTTTACGATATACTGATTAGCTATTGAGTCTCTCTACGAGTAATCCGAATGGTCAGCAGTATTAATAAAGCTAAGTTATCTGAAACCGACATCATTACCAAATTCATACTTCCTGCGATTAAAGAGGCAGGGTGGGATGATATGACTCAGATTCGCCAAGAGGTGAAACTGCGCGATGGTAAGGTGATCGTTCGTGGCCAAGCTGCTGCTCGTCAAAAAGTAAAATCAGCTGATATCGTTCTTTATCATAAGCCTAGTATGCCGCTTGCAGTGATTGAGGCAAAAGCCAATAAGCATGAAGTTGGTAAAGGCATGCAACAAGGCATGGTATACGCTGGCCTGCTAGAGGTGCCATTCGTTTTTGCATCGAATGGTGATGGTTTTATTTTCCGAGACTTAACCAACCCAACTCAACTTGAAACGGAAATTCGCTTAGAGGATTTCCCAACACCTCAGCAGTTGTGGGAAAAGTATTGTGCTTGGAAAGGGTATAAAGAAGAACATCTGCCAATTATCACCCAAGATTACCATGATGATGGCAGCGGTAAATCACCGCGTTACTACCAGCTTCAAGCTATCAACAAAACAGTAGAGGCCGTTGCTGCTGGCCAAGACAGAGCCTTACTAGTCATGGCGACGGGTACAGGTAAAACCTACACCGCATTTCAAATTATCTGGCGACTTTGGAAAGCTAAAGCCAAGAAGCGAATTCTGTTCCTAGCGGATAGAAATATTCTTGTCGATCAAACTAAAACGAATGATTTTCAGCCGTTTGGCACGGCAATGACAAAAATTACAGGTCGCAAAGTCGACCCTGCCTTTGAGGTTCATCTAGCGCTTTATCAAGCGCTTACGGGGCCAGAAGAAGAACAAAAAGCCTACAAGCAAGTCGACCCTAACTTCTTTGACTTAATCATCATTGACGAGTGCCACCGTGGTAGTGCTTCAGAAGACAGCGCTTGGCGTGAAATTCTTGAATACTTTAGCAGTGCGACTCAAGTCGGTTT
Organism: Vibrio sp. 10N.261.46.A3; assembly: GCF_041472995.1. NCBI lineage: Bacteria > Pseudomonadati > Pseudomonadota > Gammaproteobacteria > Vibrionales > Vibrionaceae > Vibrio > Vibrio sp. 10N.261.46.A3. The sequence goes on from NZ_JBFRRH010000025.1 coordinate 17,937, forward strand.
AACGGCAACACCAAAAGAGACCGATGAAGTATCTAACATCGAGTACTTTGGCGATCCAATTTATACCTACTCTCTTAAAGAAGGTATTGAGGATGGCTTCTTAGCCCCTTATAAGGTCGTTCGTGTCGATATTGATGTGGATGTCCAAGGTTGGCGACCAACCAAAGGGCAAACCGATAAAAATGGCGAAGTGATAGAAGACCGAATCTACAACCAAAAAGATTTTGATCGCACTATGGTTATTGATGAGCGTACAGAGCTTGTTGCACAAACCATTACCAACTATCTGAAACGTACCGACCCAATGGCCAAAACCATCGTGTTCTGTAACGACATCGATCATGCTGATCGCATGCGCCGTGCGTTAGTAAACCTGAATCTAGAACAGGTTAAGAAGAACGATAAATACGTAATGAAAATTACGGGCGATGATGACATTGGCAAAGATCAGCTAGACAATTTTATCAATCCTAAGAAAAAGTATCCTGTTATTGCCACGACTTCAGAGCTAATGACGACGGGAGTTGATGCAAAAACCTGTAAGCTAGTAGTGCTTGATCAAGGTATTCAATCGATGACCAAGTTTAAGCAAATCATTGGTCGTGGTACTCGTATTGATGACCGTTATGGCAAGCTTTGGTTCACTATCTTGGATTTCAAAAAAGCGACAGAATTGTTTGCTGATGAACGCTTCGACGGAACTCCAGAACGCGTGAAGGTCACGACTCCAGAGCAGTTCGAAGATGAAGAAGGTTTAGATGACATTATCGACGGCGTTGATGATGTCGATGCTGAGAACCCATTTGGTGATGAAGACATTGACCTTGGCTCAATTCAAGAGCCAGAGGCTACCTATGGTGAAGGTTTTGGAAACTCCCCTGAAAGTACAGGCGGTGCAGACGATTGGGATGATGATAATCGAGTTCGCAAATTCCATGTGAATGGAGTTCCAGTAAAAGCGCTTGCTGAACGTGTTCAATATTACGATTCAGACGGTAAGCTTGTGACCGAGTCATTTAAAGACTACACCCGTAAAACCATGGTGAAACAGTTCTCTTCTTTAGATGAGTTCACCAAGCGTTGGAACGAGTCTGACCGCAAGCAAGCTATTATCGATGAGCTAGCCGAAGCCGGTATTCTATGGGAAGCGCTAGAAGACGAAGTGGGTAAAGACATGGACCCATTCGATATGATTTGCCATGTCGTTTACGATCAACCCGCTTTAACTCGTAAAGAGCGCGCCGATAACGTGAAAAAGCGTAACTACTTCACTAAATATGGCGATACAGCGCAGCAGGTTCTGAACAACCTTCTTGATAAGTATGCCGATGAAGGTGTGCAAGAGATCGAAAACATTCATGTTCTTAAAGTGAAACCTTTCGATGAAATGGGCAGACCGTTAGAAATCATTAAGAAAGGCTTTGGTGGCAAACCTCAATACCTTGAGGCTGTACACGATTTAGAAATGGCTATTTACCAATTAGCGTAATATACGTCACAATTATTTAAATACCTAAAATACACAATATGTAGCGCCTGAATTTTTATCTATGCAGATATGTGGTGTTTTGTGGGGTGTATTTCTATTTTGATTTTGTTTTCCTGTCATCACTTTTGTTGACTAGGTCGCGATTATCAATAATACTTCATCGCAATAGTGCCCAGTCCCCTGTTTTTGAAGTTATCTTAAGAGATAACTTTGAAATCAAGGCTGGGCGTTCTCGTTTTTGGAAGCTAAGAAGTTAAAGCCCAAGGAACTAAGGATTGTAATGGCTCTCATCCCACCTAAAGAATTTAAACATTATGAAGAACTCGTTGATACATTATCCCAACGAGGGATGATTATCGGTGATGATGAGCGAGCTAAGCGTAAGTTGGCTCAAGTTGGTTACTATCGTTTGAGTGGTTTTTGGTATCCAGCAAGAGAGATAGAGCGAAATGAGCAAGGTACTGTGATTGAATGTCCTCATCTAAAGCGCCCTAAACGTCTTAATGAATTTTTACCAGAGACGAGTTTTGATGATGTATTTAGCCTCTATTTGTTAGATAAAAAACTCCGTATCGCTATGCTCGATGGATTAGAGCGCATTGAAGTTTTTGTACGTAGTGTTATTGCCCATGAGCTTGGCCGTGGCAAGCGCAAAGAGGCAGGAACTGGACTCGACATTCCAGAACCGTTAGCGTGGAAAGACCCTGAATATATCAATGGTAAGTTCTTAAAAAAGCGTGGCCATAAACCAAGTTTGTGGGAAGAGTGGCAAAGTAAGCACAGTAAATTAATAGAACGAAGCCGTGAAGATTGTATTGTGTGGCACAAGCGTAATAATAAAGAAATGCCATTTTGGGTTGTGATTGAAGCATGGGATTTTGGAACCATGTCAAAGTACTACGGTATGTTAAATGATAAATACCGCCAAAGAATCTGTGCTCGTTTAGGGATCTCTGATAAAAGAGAAACGGGTGTATTACAAGCATGGCTAATGGAAATGAACATCCTTCGTAATCGATGTGCCCACCATACTCGAATTTGGAATCAGCAATCGTCAAAAGTGCTCGCTTTACCTTCACATGAAAAATTTGATGATATTCGAGGCAATCACAATACACTGACTCGCTTATATGGGGTTATTCGTGCCATGTGGTTTCTAATTGAGCAGATAGGTCCAAGTTCATGTTGGATGAAAGAAGTTGAATCTCTAATTAACGCCTTACCCACAGTCCCTGGCTGCCATCAATCTTCAATTGGGCTCCCTTCTTAATCCATTCCATTAAATAGACATGATTACCCTGAATATCACGGCGGATTTAAGCTATAATTCGCCACAAATTTCAGTTGTTTAAAAGTAGAAAAACATGTCTATCAGTTCAGTTATCAAATCCATTCAAGACATCATGCGTAAAGATGCGGGTGTCGACGGTGATGCACAGCGCCTTGGTCAAATGTCTTGGTTACTCTTCCTTAAAGTATTTGATGCTCAAGAAGAAGAGTTAGAATTAGAACTGGACGACTACAAATCACCAATCCCAGAACAATATCTATGGCGTAATTGGGCGCAAGATGCCGAAGGCATTACCGGTGAAGCACTGCTTGAGTTCGTAAACGATGACTTGTTCTACAAACTGAAAAACCTAACCGCACCGGTTGACCTCAACCCCCGTGGCTTTGTTGTTAAAGAAGCATTTAGCGATGCGTTTAACTACATGAAAAACGGTACGTTACTGCGCCAAGTGATCAACAAGCTGAATGAAATTGATTTTACTGACTCTTCAGAGCGCCACCTATTTGGTGATATCTACGAGCAAATCTTAAAAGATCTACAAAGCGCAGGTAACGCGGGTGAGTTCTATATAATGCCATCTACAAATTTACGGTCTAAATGCCACCATCATATAGCTGCGTAGAGTGTTACTATTTTTAAAGTTTCACGCTAACTTCTCATTAAGTGCTTGGCCCAAATCAATAATATTGTTCCTCGCTGTAACTCCATCTTCTAACGCTTCTAAAAACCATTTCTCTGGATAAACATTCCCTCTGTATTTAAAGTCTCGTATTAAGACACCAACGTTACCCTCTTGAACTTTTAACATTCGCTGCGTCTTTAACAGGTTTCTATGTTTAATCGTGTTAATAAATGATTCCACGTAAGTATTGCTTTCATTTGAGCATACTTGCTCAGTAAGCACTGTAAGTGGGTCATTTGGTATGTCTGTTTTTAGCCTTTTAACCACACGTGCAATACTACAATCGTGGACTTGGATTTTCGGCTCTAGAATTAGCTCATTAATTAATTGCGCATAGATTTCATACATAGAGCGCACATTGTAAAAAGCTGACTGTAGGTGGGCTTGAAGGATCAGAGTGGAATCATTTAGTGCGGCTCTTTCTTCACCACGAGACAGTATAAATGATATTGCTTCTCTTTGATTTTTTGGTTCGATCTCTTTGAAAAGAGCGTATGCTTCACATTTGTGATAATCAAAGATGTCAATAGACCTATCGAGAGACTCAAGGTAATCAAAGACACTGTGATTACCTTGATAGTTTTGAGATATCGTTTCTTTCAGCGTTTTAATGTCCCACATTGTTACGTCCTAACCATCCACAACTTCAATCGTTACGTGCTGCGCACCAAGGTATGTGCCTTCATCTACTTCATAACGCAGGGTTTCATCGCAATACGGACAATCAAAGGCTTCGTTTGGCTCGATGCACTCATCCTCTAGCCAGTCCCAGCCAATATGCTTTTCACAAGTTGGGCATCTCATTTCAGCAATCCTTATTCATTCAAATACAACTCTGCCATTCCATCTAAACGGGCTTTTACTTCTTTCCAATTAGGCATCACGCTAGTTAGTAAACGCCAAAACTTGTCACTGTGGTTATGCTCGGCGATGTGGCAAAGCTCATGTAGAATCACGTAATCAATACACTCTTTAGGCGCTTTAATCAGGTGAGGGTTGAGCATCAGGTTCCCTTTGGCTGAACAGCTTCCCCATTGCTTTGTCATGGGCAGTACACGAAAACTTGGAATGCCTTTTACCCATGTTGCTTGAGGTAATAACTCAGATAGGCGCTCATGGAAAATACGTTCAGCACGAACCTTGTACCAGTTGCGCACCAAAGCTTTAACCATGGCAGTTTTGTCATCATTGAACCTCGTCAAGGTGACAAGTAACTTACCGCGAGTCATTTTTACTGATGGCAAGGCATCTGAATCTTCTACTACCTTCAGCACATAACGACGACCGAGGTAGAATTGCATCTCACCGCTGACGTAATGTTTAGGCTGGACATACTCCAAATGACCTCGAAACTCTTTCAGGGCATCATAAATCCACTTGGCACGCTTCATTACCGCTTGGTGAATGTCCTCAAGCTCAGCGTCTTCTGGGGTACTAACCGTGACATCACAGTTGGGTTGCACCTTGATGGTAATGCTTCGCTTCTTTCCTTGTTTGATGGGCTTACGCAGCACCTCATAGCTCACAGCCTCATCTCCATAGATGAAGCTGTATTCCTCTTTGTTGCGTTCGTCAGATACTGTTGACGCCATCAATGGTGACCTGCTAAACCTAAGCGAGTGATTTGCACCACTTCTTCGGCAATGACTTGCGCTTTATCGACGCCTAAATCGGCAAACAGTAACGGAAGCACCTCTAGAGTGATCTGGTTTTCAATCTCTGATGGATTGATTGAAAACTCTGCTACCGCTTTGCGCACTTTCTCGTCAATCTCTACTGCATAGTTGAAGCATTGATCTTCAGTAAGACCTTGACCTTCAGCGCCATGTTTTAAGAACAATCCAAAGTAAGCTTGTACATGACGCTTAATTTTGGGGTCTAGCTCTGCGAAGCGATCGGTTGGCATTCCTTCGACTTTGCGCTCCTTCACTTGCTCTTCAAAATCAGCAAATAGGAGATATTGCTTAACAGGCGCATCAAACATCTCTTTTGCTTGCTGAATCGCTTGTTTAAGTAGCTTCGAGAAATACTCTTGAGCGTAAGGGTCGTCGGCAAGGTCTTGCTCAATCATCTTAGTGACACGCCCTGTGATCGCATCTTTCTTATTGCGAGCCTCATCGTCACTTAGCTCTTCTGGTTTTATATCCTTACCCATATTGCCAACCAGATAAGCGCCTTTAGACTCTTGGATCTCAACGCCGCCGATATGCTTATCTAACATAGTGCGAATACTCTCAGCGTACTCGTCGTAATCAATGGTCTCTTCTGCTTGCTCACGGACAACTTTACGCAGCGATGTCATGCTTTTTAGCGTGTCTTTATAAATCTGGCGCTTATCATCAAAGCTCTTGTCTTCAAAGTAGGTGGCTGATTGCAGAGCGACTTTTAAACAATTAGCAAACGCAGTGAGCGTGCTATAAAAATCTTGACGTTTCTTTAGGTTTAAGTCTGTTGGCTGACCATCTACATATTCTATGTTCGGCGCAAATACCCGTGCCATTGCGTGCGGATCTTGGGTGTTTTTTACATCAATAAAGAATGCCCACAGCTCACTGTATAGGCCAGGCAGTTTCTTATATTCGGTGTCCATGCGGCTGTATAAGCCTTTGAGATCGTCAATATCAAAGCCACCTTGGGTTCGCTCTGCCAAGTCTTGGTAGTCAGCGATGGTGGCATCTAGCTCTTTTAAGATGCCTCGGTAGTCGATGAGGTAACCAAACTCTTTCTTTTGGTGCAGACGGTTAACGCGAGCAATGGCTTGGATAAGGTTGTGCTGCTTGAGCGGCTTATCGATGTACAACACGGTATTCTTCGGTTCATCAAAGCCCGTTAAAAGCTTATCGACCACGATCATTAAATCAGGGCCGTCATCTTTACCAAACTCTTCAATGATATGCTTGGTGTAGGCTTTCTCATCTTGACCAAAGTCAGAGTCCAACACGTTCTCTTTCCACCAATTCTGTACCACATCCTTACTTTCACCGTCGACCGTATCGTGCCCCTCACGGGTGTCTGGTGGTGACATGGCAACTACCGAGGTCACTTTGCCTATTTGGTCGAGAAGCTTCTTATATTGGATGGCAGAGGCTTTTGAGTCACAGGCTAGCTGTCCTTTTAAGCCTTGGCGTTTGAAATTTTGGAAATGGTCAGAAATGTCATGAGCAATTAAATGGATGCGACCTTCGGTTTGATAGATTTGACCTTTTTGAGCAAACTTCTTCTTCAAGTCTGTGCGTTGCTTTTCGGTGAGCTTATCAGTGATGCGGTCAAACCAAGCATCAAGCGCTTTGTCGTTGGTGCTTAACTCTGGCACACGCTCTTCATACAGCAAAGGAGTTACCGTTTTGTCTTCCACCGCTTGTTGCATGGTATACGAGTGGATGATTTTACCGAACTTGTTTTCTGTCTTATCGTCTTGCAGCAGCGGTGTCCCCGTAAAGCCAATGTAAGCGGCCTTTGGCAGGGCTTGCTGCATACGAATGTTGTTTTCACCGTTTTGGCTGCGATGACCTTCATCAACTAGCACAATCATATCAGGGCTGTCGTTGTAACACTCATCAAGCTCTATTGCAGTGCCAAACTTGTTGATGATGGAGAAGATAATACGCTCGTTGCCTTTACCAATTTGTTCAGCAAGGCGTTTACCTGTCGTTGCCATCGCAGTTTTACGATCTTTCTCAGACAGCGCACCGCCAGAGGCAAACGTTCGTGCTAGCTGATCTTCCAAATCAACACGGTCAGTAACGACAACAACACGGCATTTGGCGAGTTCTTTTATCCAAATGAGAGCCTTGGACAAAAACACCATGGTGAACGACTTACCCGAGCCTGTTGTATGCCAGATAACGCCGCCGTTACGTGCGCCTTTCTCATCGAAAGAAGTAACGCGTTCAATCAGGGCTTTAATGCCAAACACCTGCTGATAACGCGCCACGATTTTGCCCGCTTTTTTATCAAATAAAGTGAAAAGCTGGGTCATTTCCAGAAGACGGTCATGACGAAGTAGCGATACCAACAAACGGTCTTGGTCTGTCACCATTAAGTCACCGCGTGCAATCAGTGATAGATATTCATCACGAACTTTGGCTGAGCGGTGAGCAAATAGCTTATCGAGCTGCGCTGGAGATAGCGGCGTGTTTTTAAAACGTGCGAATGTAGCTTCGGTGATCTCTTCTTCTTTCCACTTCGCCCAGAATTTATCTTTAGTACCGCAAGTCGCATATAAGCCATCTAGCCCGTTCACAGACATTAGCAATTGGCTGTAGGCAAACAGGTGTGGAATCTGATCGACTTTTTGGTTGCGAATGTTTTGCGAGATACCTTCAGCTACCGTCGGCTTGCCTTCATGAGAAGAGTCTGGGCGTTTGGCTTCAATCACTACCCAAGGTAGGCCGTTCACAAAGCAGACAATGTCGGGAATGCGATGACCCGTTCCATGCGCATTTTCTACTTCTAGCTCTTCGGTAAAGTGGAACTGGTTGTTCTCAGGGGTTTCCCAATCAATGACATTGATCGTTGGGCTGGCTTTCTTGCCATTAACAAACTCGGTCACGCCAATGCCATAGGTCAGAGCGTTATACAATTTTTCATTCGCCGCTTTCAGCCCTTCGTTCATGGCAGGGTTGGCAAGCTCATGGACAATTTTATCGATGGCCGCTTGCGATAGGTGATGATCTTTGCCCATAAACGAGTAAGTCTTGTGGTTGAGTACATCGCGCAGTACGTCAGGCAAAATAACGGTGGAGAGGTTGCCACGTTTCACCACGCATTCGCTTGGAGGAATGAATTGATAGCCAAGATTAGTCAGCAAAGTGAGAGCGGGAATTTTAGCGCTTTGCTCTTCTCGGAAATTGGGTAAACTGTGATTATCCATTCTTGTTCCCTTTCGTAGCCATACTCATCATCTCGGCCATCGGCATTTTAGGCCCTTGTTCTTGGCTTAAAAGTCCAGTCTCGGAGCGACTAAATAGTGCTTGTAAAACAATGTCGCGAGATTCTTTATCTATTTCTGATTCATGAGTTAAGGATAGGTATAAGTAGGTTAACTGTTCTCGTTCTTCAGCATCTCTCATTAAGTGAAAAGAGCTAAACGTTATTTTGGCTAAGACCCGAACTACAAAAGTAAATACTGCGGCAATAGAACCAAAGAGAATCGCACCTTGCAGTGTATTCAGTTTGAGTTGTAACTCTTGTGCTGACAACCAACCTTGGAAAAAGTCAATACCGACTTTTAATGCAACGAAGCAAATTATTGCTAACATAATGGCAGCGAAAATACCTTGAGTGCGATATTTTATTGCCGCAGTTTTCCAATACTCTGCTGGTTTTTTTAGACGTAACTTCTCTTCATAAGTCTTCTCCAATTCAGATATAGTTGAAGCCCAAGTATGTAGATGGTCATCAAACGATTTGTTTTGCTTGCGAATTGTTCTAGCATTCAACTTTTTGTTGACTCGATGTAGTTTAGTTGACCTTTCTTTTGTTTCAGACACCCACTCTTGAAAGTTAACTTTTTGCTCTGATACTTCTGAGAACAACTCGTCTTTTGAGTCAGCAAAAGCATTGCGCAGATGTCCAAGTGAGACTTTTTCACCATTTCTTCTTCTGGTTATATCCGAGGCTTGATTTAAGAACTCATAGCCTAGTAAAGCACCGTTAAACGCATCAATGTTGTTTTGGTTCATCGTGACTTTGTTTCTAATAACAAGGTCAAGAAAGGCTTTAGCAACATTAGGGTTATGCTCAAGGAAGCACTGAATGTAAGGTTGGACGGTTGGACTACCACTCCATAGCCAGTGCTGCTGGAGTGGGATATATACATTTTGTCGAAGTTGGTTTAACTTTTGCTGAAGAGCGTTGTCATCCAATTGGTCAAGCTCATTTAACCAGTTTTCTATATTTGTGGTTAGGGTATTCAAGTAACTGAACGAATTAACAGTCGCATCACTAACGTTGTGTTTCGCTTTAATCGTTTCCGACTGCTCTTTCCACAAATCTCGTTCTTTTTGAGCGAAGTCATAAAGGGATCGTAGGTTAGTAAACTCTTTACGGAAGCCTGAGATGTCGGTAAGAGTAATCTTAATATCTCTATCTGGGATCATACGACATTACTCCACATGGACGCGACGTTTACCCGTCAACAACTGCTGCATCAATCCCTTTTTCTCTTGCTTAAAGTGTGAAAGCTTGGTCTCAAGTACCTCGATTTCTTTATCGGCAGCGGTTAGGGCTGATGCTATTTTTTGTTGTTCAGAATAACTACCCAACTTAACTTTGAAGTTTTGCAGCATTCCTACTTTGATATATGGCATTGCTCCATGTTGCTTCTCTCGGTCTACATCTCTCTTCAGGTAAAAGTGGATCCAATGGTGCAAATAAGCCACGAATACAGCTCTAAACTCACTAAGAATGTAAGTTCGTTGGTAAGCTTCAAATTTGCCCTTGTAATAGTGAGTTGTACCTATGACGCCATTGCCAGCTATTAATAGTGCTTCAAAATCATAGGAATAAGAAGAACTTAAAATTGGTCGTTTTGCACAAGTGAAAAAAGGATATTTACCGCTTGAAGATCCATCATTTGCATCTTTCTTACCTGTTCCAATTTTGCACAATTCTGTTAACTTAACCTCTTCCCACTCACCCTCAAACGCCTTACCCGTTTCAGGATTAACCAAACGCTTCTTACCCGTCAAAAGCTGTTGCATCAGAGCTTTTTTCTGCTGCTTGCTGGTTTCAATCAGCTTTTTTGTGGTGCTAATCGCTTTGTCCCACGTTGAGAGGATTGTGGCGATCTTGCGTTGCTCTGCTATTGAAGGAAGTGGTACGACAACATCATTTAGAATCTGCTGACTCAGGTTTGAAATATTAGTACCACCGCCATTTTTCGAGAATTGTTGTTTTACTATCTCTGATCTCGAAAGCAATGCTAAATAGTTAGGTAAGATGGTCTCACTCGTTACCCTTCCGCGTATCGTAAACCCAGAAAATGACAGCTTTTCAGTTACTTCTGGAAAAAAAAGACACCTTCCAATTAAATCTTTGTTACCGTTCGAACGAACATAAAGTACATCACCACTTTTGATAAGATCGTTTTCTTTTACCACGTTGCTGACATTTATAATTCCGAGGCTATCAAGATGGCTCAGGGATGTATGGTCTTTGAAGTCTGCCACTCCAACTATTTTAATTGCTTCCCCTTGGTCTGCTTTCGTAAAATTAAGGCCATTACGAAATTCTGCAAGTTGACCAAAACTAGTCCTTTCCCAACCATTAGGCACCATAGCCAAGCTCCTCTAGGTAACCAGCCATCTCAGCTTCAAGATCTGATAGTTCATTTTGCAGAGCTAAACGTTCAGTGCGCACTGCGACTAAGTCAATTTCTTCTTCTTCCTCAAAGGTATCCACATAACGAGGAATGTTGAGGTTGTAGTCGTTCTCGGCAATTTCTTCTAGCGTAGCTAGGTATGAGTATTTATCGGTGGTTTCACGTGCTTTGTAGGTATCGACAATTTTCTGAATGTTCTCAGGGTTTAGCTGGTTTTGGTTCTTACCAGACTTGAACTCACGAGAGGCATCAATAAACAGCACCTTGTTATCGTCTTTTTTCTTTTTGAAGATAAGAATTGCCGCAGGAATGCCCGTACCGAAGAACAATTTTTCAGGAAGGCCAATCACGGTATCTAGCAGGTTCTCTTCAATCAGTTGCTTACGGATTTTACCTTCACTTGAAGCGCGGAATAGCACGCCGTGAGGCACAACTACGCCCATACGACCGCTTTCTGGCTTAAGCGTCTCAATCATGTGTGAGATAAACGCGTAATCACCTTTGGTCTTTGGCGGGATACCACGGCGGAAGCGACCAAAGTGGTCATTGCCTGCATCTTCAAAGCCCCACTTATCGAGCGAGAATGGTGGGTTGGCTGTTACTACATCAAAGTGCAGCAGACCCCCCTCTTTATCTTGAAGCTTAGGGTTGCGAATGGTATCGCCCCATTCAATACGGTGGTTATCTTCACCGTGCAGGAACATGTTCATCTTCGCCAGTGACCATGTTGAGCCAATCGCTTCCTGACCAAACAACGCGTACTGCTTAGAGCCTGCAAAGTTGTTTTGTACTTGCTTACCACACTTCATCAATAGTGAGCCTGAACCACAGGCAGGGTCACAGATGCTGTCGCCTTGTTGTGGCTCTAGGATGATAGAGAGTAGATCAGATACCTCTGGTGGGGTATAGAACTCACCCGCCGATTTACCGCTGCCAGCAGCGAAGTGTTTGATAAGGTACTCGTAAGCGTTACCAATCACGTCCAGTGAACCAACGCGGCTTGGACGCAGATTTAGCGTGTCTTTACCAAAGTCTTCCAGCAGGTGGCGTAGGATGTCGTTCTTCTGCTTTTCATCACCGAGCTTGTCTGTGTTAAAGCTGATGTCTTGGAATACGTTCTTTAGCTTAGTGCCATTGGCTTCTTCAATCGCGTGTAGCGCTTGGTCGATGCGAGAGCCGTTACCTGCTTCATGGCGAGATTCGTATAAGTCCCAGAAAGTAGAACTCGTTGGGATTTTGAAAGACTGTTTCGACATCATCGCAGTGATCATCTGCTCGTTACCATTGAACTGCTTTGATAGCTCATCAAACTTGTCTTGGTGTACGTCAGAGATGTACTTCAAGAACAGCATGGTTAGGATGAAGTCTTTGTAGATTGAGGGATCTACCGTGCCTCGGAAAGTGTCACAGGCAGCCCATACGGCTTTGTTGATTTCATCTTGATTGATTGGTGTGTGTACCATTTTCCCTAGCCTTTAATTAGTTTGCTTTAATTCATTAGAATTTTGGATTAAGTCTGAAGCAATAGCATTAAGCTGCTGCTGACGGTTGTTTATAAGCTTATGAAGGAGCGCATTTTCTTTAATGCTGGCTTCATAGAGCTTGGCAATCGTGTTTTGAGTTTCAATGTCGGGCAGTGCGATGGGCGTTGCTGCAAGCACAGGTTTTCTGATGCTTATCTGAAAGCTGCCTTCGGCACTGCGCTTAAAATAGGTTTGCACAGGTGATTGGTTAAGCTGCCAAGTTAAAAACTGTGGATTAACCTTTTGTTGCCATTGCGGTTTTACCCTAAGCAGAAACAAACTTGGCGCACAGGTGGTGCGCTTTAGTTGCTTATTCACATAGCTCGCCAGATGTTTCGAGCCTTTGGCGCTAAATAACACATCACCTTGCTTGAGCCAGTCGGCTTCACGCTTTCCTGTCAGGTCGGTGGTGATCAAATCACCCGTTATCAACTCGCCTAAAGGAGAGATGTCTTTAGCTTGTACGGCTTTGACGCTGCCACTAGGGATGGCTCTGATCGCCCCTCTAAATGGGTAACCCGCTTGAATCGTGACACAGTCGTTGAGTGTTACTGATGTAACGGTTTTCTGAACACTCATCTCAGAACGCCGCCTTTGGGAGTGTTCAAGATTGCTTGCTCATTACTTTCAAGCATTTGGCTGAGCCTCTTAGTTATTTCATGTTTGATATTGTGGCATCAACCTCATACCTAGCCAATGATTTTTTACAGTAATTGTATGATGCAAATAAAACTTTGACATTAAAACCTATCTCACCTATCTTTTTATTGCAGTAAATGGATGGTGCAAGAGTGGGTGATGGTAAGTGTTGTTAAAAATGAGGTGAATCTGGGTGATTTGCCGTACTTCAATCAGGAGTCACGTTGTGGGCAGCCATTACGCGAGGTGTCGTATCATTGTGAGCGTGAGATCAGTAAGTTTCCTCGTTTACGTTCATTGACTCGTATTCACGATGTATTGGAAATGAATTTGTTTCTAGAGCATCGCTATAAAGGGCAGTTTATGCCTCCGAAACGTGCCAATCAAACAAACAACCTTGGCGGGGTAAGTGTGTTGACGCTTAGCTCAACGGCCTATTCATTGAGCATTTTCCTGTCATGGCTTGAAGAAAACAATGTAGCGTGGCAAGAAGTGATTGCTATTGCCCCTTCAGAAAAAGCCAAATATTGGCTCCCTGTGTACCGTTTTCGCAAACACTTAATTGATCGAGTCGCCGCCAAAGAGATCGATCGTGACTCTGCCAATCTTTATATGAACCATATTCGCCAATTTTACGAGTGGGCACTCAAGCAGCGCCGCATCGATAAAATTCCTTTCGAATACAAAACTCAAGTTATTAAGAAAAAGCGTAAAGATGGGGATATTGATTTCCTATTTAGTGGTCAGTTTGCTCAAGAGCGTGGTATCACCGTAACAACCACCGACTTGCTCATACCTAAGAAGTACAAGCAAAAGTCCTTTAATCAGAGTGAATTAGCGCCTTATAACCGTGAAGAGTTGGAACTGCTTTACGCAAGCAAGGAACTAACCAAGCCAGCATCAAGGTTGTGGGTAGAATTGGCGCACCAATGTGGGTTAAGAGCCGATGAGGTAGCTACATTTCCAGTTTCGGCAGTCAAAGACCCAGTGCTTATCACGGACAAAATCTTTTACGTTGAAATCACAGGCAAGCTGAGTAAGACCAGAAAGGTCATGGTCTCGAGTGCGCTTATGGCGAGTTTATGGGGCTATGTAAACTCGACTGAACGGCAGCGTCGATTAGGTAAATGGCAACTAGAGCATGGTGACAGTCATGCGGCACCGCTGTTTATTAATCGCTCAGGCAGGCCAATCGTCTCCAAATCAGTCAGCAATGTGATTTCTAAAGTCCGAGCAGAGTTAACAGATAAGCCACTAGAACGAGACTTTCACGATCTACGCTCTACCTTTGCCACGAACCTTGCCAAATTCATGCTTAAGCAAAACCTGCCGATTGGCTTTATTCAATACAAGCTAATGCAACTGCTTGGCCACAGTGATTTTGCAACCACGCAAAAGTACATCAACTTTGCGCGTTCAGAAACCTTTGATAAGCAGATGTCGAGTTGGGTCGATAAGCTGTTTGGTGAACATTTACCGAGCCTACACAGTGATTTACTAGCAATACAGCAAGGTGGTGAGCATGAGTAAGGTTACGCTTGAACTGCCTGTTGGTAATACCAACATCACGGACTTAATCGAATTTTCACCTGCTTTAGTGGAGGACTTGAAGCAAATCTTAGCCAGTGAGCGATATCAAGGTGGGAAAGGCCATAATTTACGCTCAATGTCTGCGAGATTTCGTGTGGTATTAACAGCTTGTCGATTTATTATTGCTAATGACGCCGATGCAGAATTACTTAAGCAAGGGTTTAATGGCTTTGTTGGGGAGCGCTATGCGTTTTTGAAATCAATCTATCGCAGTGATATCCGCAAAGAATTGCGTAATGAACTGGTGTTTGCCATTGGTATTTTCATGGGAAGACCTTTGTTAAAGCATCATTATCTTTCGGATTTGTGGACATTTTACTTTAAAGAACAAGATGCTTGGCGACACATTGATAGCGTAGATCTAAAAGCGGCTTTGCCAAAGATTCATGCTGAGATGACTTCCTTGCTAAATAGCGAAACTGAGCTGTTGCCGCAAAAAAGCTACAGTATGGAAACGCTCCATACTCGCTTTTCAAAAGCCAAGCGATTGTTACTAGAGCGCTTAGCCCCGCAGTTTAAAGACGAATTGGAGGTGCATGGCCTACAAGCGTTAAGTATCGATAACAATCGCATCCAAAAGTCACTGTTTCAAGCCATTCAAAGTGATGTTCAGCAAAAGAGTATCTCACTCCGAACGGGTACAGGTTACTTTGAAGTCATACGCTGGTTAATGGAAGTGACAGGACAAGAGGTTGTTGATGCCTATCGAATATCGATGCAACGCTACCAAACTCATGCCAAGCGAGAATCACTAGAAAAGACCTACAGTGATGAAGAGTTAACAGAGTTGGTCTTCCACGTAGAGAAAGCCATTGAACAAGCAAAAGAAAGTAAGCCGCTAATCGCTCTATACTTTGCCAAAATCCAGTTAAAAACTTGCTGGAACACTGCGCCAATGTGTGCAATTGAACTCTCTGATATCAAAGAGATTGAGTTACCTACGTCGAAAAATACGATGGTGATCATGCTACAAAAAGCGCGTAAAGGGTACGACATTGATACTTTTCAGCTTGATGGTCGCACGGTAAACAGCGTGATGCAGGACTTGTTGCAAGTAAAAGTGCTCACTGAACAATACCGAGAGGCTCACTCGCCATTTCAATCACTCCTGTTTGTTTATGACGAATACGGAGAGATCGGCTGCGTTAAAGGCACTAATGCCACATCTTACATAAACAACCTTCTGGAACAGCAAGGTTGTCGTGTGCGGTACAACTCTCAGCGTATTCGTAAATCAGGTGCTAACCACATCTACCGTGAAGTGGCGAAAGATTTGCGTAAATACAAGCAGCGGATGCGCCATTCCTATTCGACATTTATTCAGCACTACAAGCAAGTGGAAGAAGCCGATACTCAAACCAATCTCGGCGATGCAGTGCAAACCATGCAGAGCTACTTTACGGGGCGTGAGATCAGCTCTGACATCATTATTATCGATAAAGATGATACTGAGCTACAGCAAACGCCAACGGGTTTATGTGCCTCTAAGGGCAATGACACAGAAGCGCAGCAATATCACAAAGAGCATCGACTGTTACATAAAGACAATGGCCGTGAGGCGACATGGTGCAGTGACTATCTAGCTTGTATTTGGTGCAAGTATTTTCGAACTGTCGCCGACCCAGAGCATGTTTGGCAGCTTCTTAGTTATCGAGACTATGTTCTAGCGGATATGAGGGCGAGTGTGTCCAATCTAGAGGGCAATGAACAACAAACGGAAGCAATGGAAGTATTGAAAGAGCGAGTGAATGATATTTTGCGTCAGCTTGCGAGCAGAGATCATAAAGCAGTCGAACAAGCTGATGAGATGCAGCGAAATCAAGGCATGCACCCATTCTGGTCATTTGCTATTTCAACAGTCGCGGTATAGGGGAAAGTTCATGATACATGACGTGGTAGACACAGTTTTGAATGTTGATGGTGCCATTCGATTGCGCCCTTTTTCTACGGAAAAATACCAACGATTAGCCTCCACGGTTTTATGGCAAGCAAACAGAAACACGGGAACGATGATAAGCCGTTTCAGTGATGATTCTTGGCTAAGAAATGGTGAGAAGTCATCCATCACATTTCATCAGGCGAATACGGAGTTGGGGTATGAACTGAGAGCGATAACGTTAGGGATGCTTGCGCATGGTGCGGGTGAAGGAATGCAGCCTGTCAAATGGGGAACAACCAAGCGAATTATTCGTTGCAGTAAACGATTTGGTCTTTGGTTGCAGGAGCAAAACATTCGATCTTTACACCAGTTAGATGTATTGCCCTTGTTGAGATTAAGGCATCTTATTAGCAAGTTTTTGACGGACAATAACGCGTCAAAGCATGTTCACATCGCACAAGAGGTATCTAGTGCGCTGTATTGGTGGCAACAATACGGCATTATTAAGTCTGCCGAACGTGTGGATTTATTTAATGAATTACTTAGTCCGCTGATTGCCCTTAAATCCTCTCTACGTCAGAAGCATGCGGTGATCCCAACTCGCATAATGAAATTGATGCTAAAGGAGTGCGAAGAGAAACTTGAGCTTGCGGAGAGGCATTTCGAGCAGTGGCAAGCCATCCAACTGGCCTTGAATAATCGTATTGCAGGGCTTAATCCTGGCCACTTTAATCGTGACACCTTTATCGATGCTTTAAGTGAAACTGAAGCAGAAGAGCTAAATCATTTACATACGTACTTTGAACGTATCAGGCGCTATGTTTTTGTACTTGTCATGGCCTATTCAGGGATGAGGCACAGTGAAGCCATGGCGCTGGACGATGATGCTGCATTTAGCCGTGATGGAATTTATTACTTACGTTCAGAATTATCAAAAACAACAGATGGCAGCCAAGCGCTAGAATGGGTAGTCAGTGAACAAGCGTATAGAGGGGTTAAGATACTTGGCAAGATGAACGTGATTTATCGTGAACGAGCCAAGCAACTCATCGAACATTATTCAAATACACTTCCTGAAAAGCGTTTGCTTGATCTTCAATTTGGTTCTGCGGACAACAAACTATTTAGAGTGAAGCACACCAAGCAATCGGCATGGTTTAGTAATCAATCCAAGGCAACGAAGAACGGTTTCAATAACGTGAATACCTTGTTCAGCATCCCTGTGACACAAGAGGATATTGAGCAGTTGGAAACGTTGGGGTGTAATGTTCAATCTGTCTCGGCAACGAGTAAAAACTTCCGCTTACCTTACCAAGTCGGCATCCCGTTTAACTTTACGTCTCACCAATTTCGACATACGTTCGCTTGGTTTATTGTGGCTAATCGTTTGGGTGATCTTGATGACATCAAGTACCAATACAAGCACTTAGAAAGCAGTATGACGCTGGTTTATAGTCATCGCGGTTACGACTCTATGGCTGAGCTGGTACGCCTGACCGAAAGCTTTGAAGCCTATTTAACCGAGCAAGCCATGACTGATATGGTTAGCGCAGCCGAGCAAGGTCACTTGGCTGGTCGAGGCGGACAGAAGTTTGTCGAGAGACTAAAACAGGTGCTTGGTGATGACTTTGAAAATGGATCGTCACCGCACTTCGCCAATATGCAAGAGCTACTAATCTATACCGCCAAGCACTCTTCCAATTTCAGAGGGCTATCTCATGGATACTGTACCAAAGGCACTGGCTGCAAAGTTCGTAATGCGGCTGACCCAAGCCATTGCATCAACTGTGACTCTTATATCGCAACACCGAAACATCTACCTCATTGGTTAGTGATAAAGCAGCGCTGTGAGCAGCAATTAACAGCGTTTGAGCAATTTCCTGAAGAGATACAGCCAAGGTTTGCATCGTTTAAGGGCGCACTAACCGATAACTTACATGCGGCTAATCGAATCATTGAACAACTGCAAATCAACATTAAGGAAGCCTAATGGAAACTGAAACAAGAAAGCAACTTGAAGCCATTGTGACCGAGATGATTGCAACAGGCGAAAAGATAAACGTGAGCCGAGTAGCAGCAAAGGCAGGTGTTTCTAATGCTCTGATTTATAATCGTTATCCTGAGTTAAAGGTGCGTATTCAGGCAGCCAAAGAGACACAGCAAAGCCGAAAGGAACAGATTGAAGCTACTACTGAGGTTGAGAGGCTGAAGTCTAAGCTCGATAAGGCAAAGCAAAAGCAAAAAGAAGCGGAGTTAATGGCTTGCTCGTACCAAAAGCAAAATGAGCAATTGTGGGAGCACATCCAGCAGGTTTACTCGATGTATGACCAAGTGCTAGCAGAGCGGAATGACTTTGCTGAGCGTTTGAAGTTTGTGGGTTAATCATCAGAAGTTGAGGTAATTATGGAAGTATTCGGCTCACTAGCCACCATCATAGGGCTAATTTATAACTTTAAATCAGGTAGAGACGCTAAATCTGACAGGGAGTATCATGATTTCCTCAACTGGTTAGAGGAAAATCGCTATAAGAACATAATCAAACAGATCGAAGACAATGATGAACTTGTAAATGGTGTTGAGAGCCTTCTTAGGGAAAGTCATGACACGGTAATCGACAAACTAAATTTCATCGAAGATTCTGTATCTGGGTTAGTCTCAGGTATATCAGGGTTAAACACTATTGCTCATGCTGTTCGCCCAAACGCCGAATTGTCAGAACAAGCGCAGCATATGCTTAAAAATTTTGTTGAATCACAAGGTAGTTTTATATTGGAGCTAAAAACAAAAGATGGTGATAGTTATATGATCGCTGACGGCGATGGACGTCAACTGGGGATAAATGAACCTCGATTTGTGGAAGATGATTTTAATTCTTTGTGCTCATTAGGGTTACTTACCCCTGATGTAAATAGCAAGGGTAGCCAAATGTACCGTATAACGCGAAGGGCTGTGAGGTATGTTTCACAACTTGATCTACCATCTGCGAAGTAATCCAGTAACTTTGCTTTTCCAATAATTGTCCAACAGCCTGTTGGACAATTAAAATCAGCGCTTCTCGCTTGAGTGCAACGGTAACACTTCTTTGATTTCTCATAGCAATATTGAGTAAATTGGTGCCATAATGTGGACATTACTGTTACTTACACTAGGTTGTTGATTTTGTTAGATGTAACAATTTCACAGGACGATCAAAATTCCATTATCTATACGCCTCGTGCTGTTACACGCTTCATCGTAAACCGCTTAGACCCGAAGTTAGGCGAAGCGATTATGGACCCAGCAACGGGTACTGGCGGCTTCCTAGCGTGTTCGTTTGACCATGTGAAAGACAATTACGTGAAGACTGCAGCGGATCACCAAACACTGCAAAAGCAGATCCACGGTGTCGAAAAGAAACAACTGCCACACCTACTGTGTATCACCAACATGATGCTGCACGGCATTGAAGTACCTGTGCAAATCAAACACGGCAATACGCTCAACAAGCCGCTTTCAAGCTGGGACAGCAACATCAATGTGATTGCGACCAACCCGCCGTTTGGTGGTACCGAAGAAGATGGCATTGAGAAAAACTTCCCGGCAGAAATGCAGACGCGTGAAACTGCCGATCTGTTCTTACAGCTTATTATTGAAGTGCTTGATGAAAACAACGGTCGAGCAGGCGTAGTACTGCCAGATGGCACATTGTTTGGTGAAGGCGTTAAAACCAAAATCAAAAAAATGCTGACCGAAGAATGTAACCTGCACACCATCGTGCGTTTACCTAATGGGGTATTTAACCCATACACAGGTATCAAAACCAACATTCTGTTCTTCACCAAAGGCAAGCCAACTAAAGACGTATGGTTCTACGAGCACCCATACCCAGAAGGCGTGAAGAACTACAGCAAAACCAAACCAATGAAGTTTGAAGAGTTCCAACAAGAGATTGATTGGTGGGGCAATGAAGAAGACGGTTTTGCAAGCCGTGTAGAAAATAATCACGCATGGAAGGTGCCAATCGCCGATATCATTGAGCGCAACTTCAACCTAGATATTAAAAACCCATATCAAGGTGAAGTGATAAGTCACGATCCAAACGAGCTACTAGAGAACTACCAACAACAACAGCAAGAGATCTCACAGCTTCGTAATCAGCTGAAAGACATTCTAGGCGATGCGCTGAAATCATCTGTAGATTCAACGCCAGCGACGACAGGTGAGAGTAAATAATGAGTGTAGAACAAACTTCTATGAACCAGTTGATTACAGACAATATCGATATTTGGACTTCAACCGTTAAAACCAAATCCGCCTCTGGTCGTGGTAGCAGCAAAAAGTGCGAGCTTTATGGCGTGAAGAAACTGCGTGAGCTGATCTTGGAATTGGCAGTGCGCGGTAAGTTAGTGCCCCAAGACCCAATGGATGAACCTGCATCGGTACTGCTTGAGCGAATTGCGGAAGAAAAAGCGCAGTTGGTGAAAGATAAAAAGATATCCAAGACAAAAAAACTTCCATCACTGACTGAAGCAGAAAAATCAATCGACTTACCAAGCGGGTGGGCTTTGTGCCGTTTTGGAGACCTTTATCATTTAGAGTACGGAGATAATTTACCAAAGGCAAAACGCTCTGGCTCTGGTGAATATCCAGTATATGGCTCTAACGGTGTCGTGGGAACTCACAATAACTTTTCTGTTGATGAAGCTTGTGTCGTGATAGGTAGGAAAGGTTCCGCTGGTGCATTAAATATGAGTGCTACTCCATGTTGGGTAACTGATGTTGCTTACAGTGTCATTCCTCCAACAGGAATAGAATTAAATTATTGTTTCTTACACTTGAACACATTTGGTTTAGATTTTTTGGGTAAAGGCATCAAGCCTGGCTTAAATAGGAATGAAGCAAATGTATTAATTGCTTGTATACCACCGACAGAAGAACAACACCGCATTGTCGCTAAAGTCGATGAACTAATGACACTTTGCGACCAACTAGAACAACAAACCGAAGTCAGCATTACAGCACATCAGGTATTGGTTACAACGCTGTTAGACACGCTAACCAATTCTGCTGATGCCGACGAGCTAATGCAAAACTGGGCACGAATCAGTGAGCACTTCGATACCCTGTTCACCACCGAAGCAAGTATCGACCAACTAAAACAAACCATCCTGCAACTGGCGGTAATGGGTAAACTTGTCCCACAAGACCCAAATGATGAACCCGCTGCAAAGCTGCTTGAGCGTATTGCAGAAGAAAAAGCGCAGTTAATCAAAGATAAGAAAGCAAAAGACTCTGGAAAAATGCACCCTAAAGCACCACATGGTTTTCAAGTTGTAATTCCTTCAAGCTGGGAGTGGTGTCGTTTTCGAGATGTTGCTTGGTGTTTCAGGGGACATAATCCTCCTAAAGCAAAATTTATTGAAACTCCGAAAGAAGGGTATGTTCGTTTTGTTCAAATAACTGATTTTAAAACAGAACTTAGTGCTGTCTACGTGCCGGAATCATCAAAAAACAAAATGGTTTATAAAGGCGAAATAATTATGGCTGCATATAGGCATATAGGTAAACTTTCGAGAACTATGGAAGGAGCATTTAATGTTGCTCTTTGTAAGGTTAATGACTATCCCTCTATGTCTCGAGATTATTTAGAACTACTTATTGGTACTGGCTTTGTTAAAGGAGAGTTATTGAATGCATCAGAACGAGGTCATATTCCATCAATGCATTCTGATCATTTACTATCATTATTGATACCATTACCCCCTTTAGCAGAACAAGAAAGAATATTAGTGAAATATAATCAGCTAATCGATCTATGCAATATGCTTCGTAAAGGTTTAACTCAAAATCAATCTGTTCAAATTGACTTAACGAATACTATTATCGAACAGGTAGTGTAATCATGGCAATAGTCTTCAATCAGCCTCAAACCATTTTACAGTTGTTGGAGCAACAGCTCACGATTCCAGAGTACCAACGCCCTTACAAATGGCAACCTAAACACGTTAATCAGCTGATTGATGACATTTTTAACCATCGTACTAAGCCATGCTATCGGCTTGGTACGGTGGTACTGCATCAAGATAAAGCTTCAGAAAGTAGCGAAGAAAATCAGGCTCTAAACATCGTAGATGGTCAGCAGCGCCTTCTTACTCTAACGCTGCTTTGTACCATTTTAGATGGGGAAGAGAAAGCCATCTCATCAACTCTTCTTGAGCACAAATTTGAATCCACGATAAGTATCGAAAACCTTAAGAACAATGCGCAAGTCATCTCTGAGCGAGTAGCAAGCCTACCAGCCACAGAAAAGCAGGAGCTACTCGATTTCGTCCTTAACAAGTGTGAACTTATCCAAGTAACGCTCGATGATTTAAGTGAAGCTTTCCAGTTCTTCGACTCTCAAAATGCTCGTGGTAAAGCGCTTGCCCCTCATGATCTGCTCAAGGCTTACCATCTACGTGAAATGATGGACTCGACAGAGCAAACCGAGCGCCTCCACCATGTTAGCTTGTGGGAGCAGGGCGTAAACCCAGATGATGACTCTGCGAATTTGCATACCATTATGGGTGAGTTCTTATTCCGTATGCGCCGTTGGGTTGATGGTGACTACGGCATACAGTTCAGTCGTCATAATATCGATGTATTTAAAGGTATTAACCTAGAAAACACTCAGTACGCCTATGTGGACTCGATGCTTGCGCTCGATTATGCGATTGAAACCTTTAATGCCGATCCTGCTCGAAAGTGGGATAAGCAAACAAAGGGTTATCCGTTTCAAGTGGATCAGGTGATGATCAACGGTAAGCGCTTCTTTGAGTATATTCAGTATTACATGGCGATTCACTCGACTCTGTTCGTTGGTGATGATGCAAGGCTATCTTCATTCGTATATGAGCATGCTGTTAAGTACACAGGCAGTAACCGTAAAGGAGATAGCTATGTACGAAACCTATTTTTGTGTGCAGTGATGTATTACTACGACAAGTTCGGTGATGTGGAGTTAGAGAAAGCGGCACAGGTTTGTTATCGCTGGAGTTATTTCCTTCGCCTTGAGCTACAACGTATCGGTATGGAGTCGGTAGATAACCACGCTAAGGATCGTAGTGGGCTGTTTAGAGCAATCAGCAAAGCTGTTCACCCTCAACAGGTGTTGAACTTTCAGCCTCCTTACATTCAAGAGCCTAAGTTCAAGAACGCGAAGGACGTGCAGGCATCTATTGAAGCAATGAAATCGGGAAGTGTAAATGAGTGATTCGAACCAAGTAGAGCAGTTATCCGTTAGAGCACTTTTCGACAGAAAAACCCAATATGTGATTCCTATCTATCAGCGTAACTACGCCTGGGGTGCGACAGAAATTGAGCAGCTTATCCAAGATATCAGTGATGCTGCAGGGCTTATAACTCAATCTGATGAAATCGCTACTGCCAAACAAGTAAAATATTATCTAGGTAGCCTTGTGGTTTATCAGCGCACAACGCATTCACACCAATCTAATGTGGTATACGAAACCATTGATGGACAGCAAAGGCATACCACGCTCTCTATCTTGTTGGCGTACCTCAAACATTGTGATGTGCTCGAAGAGAGTGAGCTAGAAAGACTAGACATTAATCTCACCTTTGATAGTCGTCCAAAATCCTCCAGAGCATTAGATGACATCTATACAGGCAGAACCAATGGCGAGTCAGAAGAGCCTAACATTCATGCTGCCTTCAACATCATCAAGCGTTACTTCAAAACCAAAGGATTAGATACACAGGCGAAAACTAAGCAGTTCTTTGAGTATCTATTAGAAAACGTCACCATTCTTAGAGTCGTCGTTCCACCTCAAACCGATCTTAACCACTACTTTGAGATCATGAATAACCGTGGTGAGCAGCTAGAAAAGCATGAAGTATTGAAAGCGAAGTTTATGGCTACGCTCGATAATGATGAGGAAAGAGGCTGTTTTTCCACTGTTTGGGATGCTTGTGCGAACATGACGCGCTATACCCAAATGGGCTTCCAATCGGACTTACGAAAAGAGGTATTTGGCTCAGATTGGCAGACAATGCCAATAAGCTTTGAAGCTATTCACGAAAAGCACACGAGCAAGCAGCAAAAAGAAGATGCAATGACTCTGCGAGAAATCATCGGTAACAAGGCATCTAGCTCAAATACTGACGATGACGAGCGTGAGAAGGAAGAACGCTTTGGTTCGGTTATCGATTTCTCAAACTTCTTACTTCATGTCTTAAAACTTATGAAGACGGAAGAGAACGTTTCGCTTGATGATAAGAAGCTGATTGATGCATTTATCTCTAAAGACGATGGTCTGAAGGTTGGCGCTAAAGCTTTTGTCTATGAATTGCTTAAATGTCGAATTCTGTTTGATAGTTACGTAATCAAGCCTGACCAGCACGATGAAAAGCGTAAGTGGAGCTTGTTAAGACTTAATGCGTACAAATACGGCAATAGTCTAAGCCCTGAATATCCAAATGCGTTTAGTAGTGATCAGAACGAAAAGATACGAATGGTCTTGGCAATGTTCCATGTGTCGAACCCTGCTTTAGTATATAAGCGTTGGTTGAATGACGCTTTACGGGTATTGAACGATCTCGCTACAGAAGACCGATTGGAAGTTGATGGTAGTTCGTACTTAGCTGCACTTGAAAAGCAGAGTGACAAGTATTTTGATAAGATCTGTGGTGCCTCTCAACTTGAGTTTACAGAAAATAATGTCGGTGTATTACATCAAGGTACAGGTGTTCAGAACTTCGTATTTAACCGTTTGGATTACCTACTTTGGCGCAATCTATCAGACGGGAAGCCAGTTGGCGACATTATTAAAGAGACTCTAGGAGCCCACTTCACAAGCTTTCAGTTTGCGTTCAGGACCTCTGTTGAGCACTACTTCCCACAAACCGACCCATCTGGTGCAAGTAAGATGCAGGACGTGGATCGTTTTGGAAACCTTTGCCTTATTTCGCCAAGTAGTAACTCAAGGCTTAGTAATTATTCTCCGCAAGATAAGAAGAAGTTCTATCAAGAAAACAATCGTGCAGAGAGTTTAAAGCAAGCCATCATGATGAGTTATGACGATTGGGGACCTGATGGTGTGGCTCGTGAAAATATTCAGAATCATGAAACAGTGATGATTAAGGTTCTGCGAGATCAAATTTGAGAAGCAATAAAGTAGTTTGGGCAATGTCATTAATTAGAGCTTTATAGAAATGATGAAGTTAATCGAAGATTTTTGTTCCTCCATAGCAGGAACGGCAAAAACAAGAGTGAGTGACCCATTTATAGGAACATTCATATTTTCTTGGTTTGTATGTAATTGGAACTATGTTGCTCTTCTTTTTTGGGGAGAAGGTAATGCTACTGAGAGAGTTGGTGCTTTTTACATCTACCTTTCAAGGACATCGATCTTAGGGTGGAATAGCCTTTTTGTATTTCCTTTTTTAGTGACCTTATTTTACTTGTTTGCTTTCCCTTGGTTGTCACTGTGCGTGAAAAGGATACAAAAATCGGTTAATGATAAGCTACATCAACAAGCGGTCGAGATTGAAGAAGATAAAGTTGATCAACAAGAAAGTTTGAGTAAAGCCAGACTTAGGGCTGACCCAGATAAACAATTTCTGGAACAACTTGTTCAGCAAGATATCGATAAAAGAAATGAAATACTCGATCATATAAAACAACGAACGGTACGTTTTGAAGCCAAAGCTAATGAAGCATTGAGCCAAGAAAAAGAACAAGAGGCTAAAACCAAAGAAGCTCAAAGTAATGCTAAAGCGATGGGGTTGGAACTAGATAAAAAGACTAAACAAGCAGAATTAGAACGAGTAAGGTTTGAAAGTAACAGTGCTAAAGCAAGAGCTACACTAGCATCACATCGCTTCCCATCGGCTTATTTTCTTATGCTAAAAATAGAGGAAAGCCTTGGACAAGATAATGTTCAACTTTCTTTGAAAGCGTCAGGCGAAATTGTTGCAGCGTTGTTCGGATATGAGAATTTTGAAGAAGTCTTGGCAGATGAAAAGTTTAATAATGATTCGTTAGAAAGAGTTAATTATGTTTATTACGATGATGGGCTTGCGAAAAGACTGGAATTAATTGTTATAGATGAAGACTCAGAAAATGAAGACTTATCAGCTGACCTAATTTTTGATCACCTACAGAACCTCTTCGAAGATGAGCCCTTTGAGCTAGTTACTAGTGAACGACTGGAAGAATATAGTAGAGAGGTAATAGAGAATAACCCTTATGGTCTCTTGAATGATGAAGGAACTTCAGGTGCTATTGCTGAATCCGATACGATCTTTGAAGATATAGACGACATACATGTTGATAGTTCCACCTTTGATGAGGGTTTTTCTGCAAAGATTATCGCTTCAGCTAGTGGAGAGCATCGAATAGAAAGTGGGATACCTGGAAGAACGATGACGATCTCCATAGAAATGAAGTGTGATGTTATTGTCGGTAAGTATGGATTAGGAGCGGTAGAAGAAGGCCAAGTGGTTGGTTCTTTGGATGATTTTGACTAAAGTTCGCAACCACTTAACAAATTCACATAACCAGATTTGCTTTTCAGGGAATTGGGCTCACACTAAAGCTTAGATATTCTAAGTTTTAGTGGTGACATGTGAACACGGACATTCAACTTTACCCTGACGAATCGCTCGAAAGCTTCTTGTTGCGTTTATCGCAAGAGCAAGGTTACGAGCGATTCTCTCATTTCGCCGAAGATATTTGGTTCGACACCATGGATCAGCATGAAGCGATGGCTGGTGCTTTCCCCTTAGAGCTCAACCGAGTTAATATCTACCACGCTCAAACCACAAGCCAAATGCGGGTGCGGGTTCTTATTCATCTTGAGAACCAACTAAAGCTCAATAACTTTGGTGTACTGCGCTTAGCGCTATCGCATTCAAAAGCTCAATTCTCTCCGCGATACAAAGCTGTTCATAGATTTGGTGTTGACTACCCTTATGCTTTTCTTCGCAAACGCTTCACGCCTATTTGCCCTCTGTGTATTGACGAAGCCCCCTACATTCGCCAGCAGTGGCAATTTATCTCTCACCAAGCTTGTGAACATCATAGCTGTAAGCTGATTCATCACTGCCCTGAGTGTAAGTCGAGACTTGAATATCAAAGTACCGAGAGTATTAGCCAATGTGTATGTGGTTTTGAACTCCGAAACTCGCCAGTCGAAGATGCGCCAGAGGTTGAGGTATTAGTTGCTCAATGGTTGTCAGGGAATGATTCAAAACCCTTGGGATTACTAAAGGGAGAAATGACGTTATCTGAGCGCTATGGTTTTTTACTTTGGTATGTAAATCGTTATGGCGATATCGATAACCTCAGTTTTGAGTCATTCATCGAATACTGCGGCTCTTGGCCAACCTCATTGTGGCAAGACTTCGATGCTTTGAAAGAGAAGGCAGAACTCGTTCGAGTAAAAGATTGGAAGAAGGTATTTTTCAATGAAGCCTTTGGTGCTCTGCTTAAAGATTGCCGTCAGTTACCCAGTCGGCAGCTGAGTCACAATATCGTACTTACTCAGGTGTTAGCTTACTTTACAAAGCTAGTGGCAACAGTGCCTTCAAGCGCTAAAGGAAATATCGGTGATGTACTGCTCAGCCCCTTAGAAGCTTCCACATTGCTCTCTTGTACAACGGATGAAGTGTATCGGCTGTATGAGTTTGGTGAGATTAAAGCCGCGATCAGGCCGCGAATGCATACAAAGATAGCGAGTCATGAATCGGCGTTTACTTTAAGAAGTGTCATCGAAACAAAGTTGACTCGAATGAGCTCTGAAAGTGATGGTTTAAGTGTGTATCTACCTGAGTGGTAATTATGACGAAATTAAGTGACTTATTAACAATTGAAGACGAAGCAGTAAAGCAGTCTGCTTTAAAGAAGATGTTCATGCCCTATACGGAAGATGTCTGTGTTGATGGGTGTGAAAAAGAAGCGCTAACGATCTTGCTCAATCTCAGTTCAAGCCATCAATCAGATAGATGCTTGGATTGGTTGGATGTTGCCCGCGCTAAAAGGCATTTAAAAGCGGCTGAGAACCTAGAGGCGTCCCTTGGTGAAATCAAATGGTTCCATACTCATAATCTCAAGTTTCCAGACTGCCGAGTTAAAGATCAGCGGATAATTGCACAGCCTCTTGCTACAACCGAGGCGTTTATCTCAAGCTCAGTATTAGAGCAACGTTTGGGGTGGGCGCATAACTCTGCGGTGTATCGTCACACATTGTGGTTATTGAATCCTTTTAGTTGGCAATCACAGTCCGTATGTATTCTTTCACTTGTTCAGCAAGAAACCCCCGTTTGGGTTGAGCTGCTCAAAGAATTTGGTTTAGGTGCTAATTCACTTGCTCGCTTAAAACATACAATTGAAGAACAACTTCCTGAAAATAGTTTTCCTGACAGTGTCAGCACTTACAGCAAGCAACTACGGTTTCCATGGGGAGATGATTATGTTTCGGTGACCCCAGTGGTCAGTCATGCCATCCAAAGTGAGTTAGAAGTGAGATCGAGAAGTCGAGAAAGTAAGCTCAGCTTTGTGTCTTCATCGCTGCCAAACTCGGCAAGTATCGGGAGCCTGTGTGGCAGTTTAGCTGGGCATATGAAAGTCCTAAACTACCCGCTAGACGTCAAACCAGTGCGGGGTGGGACGTTAACTGAAAGTCGCAAAAAGAGTGGTCACTACTTTGATGACTATCAGGTAACTAACGCTAGAATTTGTCAGGTGTTAAACCACTTAATTGGGTCAGAACCATCAAAAACACAGAAGCAAAGGGAGAGCGCTCGTAAGGTTAGAAGTAAGATATTGCGAAAGCAGATAGCCTTGTGGATGCTGCCATTAATTGAGTTAAGAGATATCGTTGATGCTGACTCCAATCAACAGCAATTGGAACATGATGACACTTTAGCTCAAGCATTTTTGGCGCTACCAGAATCGAACCTAGGCTTCTTAGCTAGTGAGTTTAACCGTCGCTTGCATCTCACGTTTCAGAATAACAAGTATGCCGCGAAGTTTGCCTATCATCCTAAGCTAATGCAGGTCGCCAAAGCCCAAATCGTATGGGTACTTGAACAACTTAGTAAGCCAAATGGCAATGAAGATAAGGTAACGGGTGAGCAGTATCTCTATTTGTCATCAATGAGAGTGCAAGATGCGGTCGCAATGAGTAGCCCATATCTATGCGGTGCTCCTTCTTTGACGGCTATTTGGGGGTTCATGCACCATTATCAAAGAGAGTTTAATAAGCTAGTTAATTGTGATTCCCCATTTGAGTTTTCGAGTTTTTCTTTTTATGTTCGAAGCGAGAAGGTTCAACCGACAGCGAAGCTTACCGAACCCAATTCAGTCGCTAAAGCGCGAACGGTTTCTAACGCGAAGCGACCAACTATTCGTAGTGAACGATTGGCAGACCTAGAAATAGACTTAGTTATCAGAGTGCATAGTGATAGTCGCATTTCAGATTTTAAGTCAGCGCTTAAAACGGCACTTCCTGTCGCTTTCGCCGGAGGGGCATTATACCAACCACAGCTATCGACGCAGGTTGAGTGGCTCAAGACGTTTACCAGCAGGAGTGAGCTTTTCCATGTCATAAAAGGGTTACCAGCATACGGGAGATGGTTATATCCAAGTGAAAACCAGCCAAGTGATTTTGATGAGCTAGAACGTTTAATCACTAAAGACGCTGATAATTTGCCAATTTCCATCGGCTACCATTTGTTAGAGCGTCCAACTAAACGGGGCAACTCAATCACCAGTTGTCACGCTTATGCAGAGAATACGATAGGGTTTGCTAAGAAAATTAATCCGATAGAAGTACGTTTTAGTGGAAGAGATCACTTTTTAAATCATGCCTTTTGGTCGATAGAATGCAGTAGCGAAACTATTCTTATAAAAAACTATACGGATTAATCGTTTATGGAACTTTGCACTCAGCTGAACTACGTTCGATCACTCTCTGCTGGCAAAGCATATTTCTACTATCTATCTAAAAGTGGTGAGATGTGTCCCCTTGAAATAGATAGAACTAGGTTGCGCGCACCAAAAGGGGGTTATGCAGAAGCATATAAAGGTGGCAAGTTTGTAAAAAAGAATGTTGCTCCACAAGATTTAGCTTACTCCAATCCTCAGTTCATCGAAGAGTGTTACATAAAGCCGGGTGTAGATGATATCTACTGCGCATTCCCCCTTCGAATTCGAGCAAATTCTCTAACCCCAGATATCTGTAGTGACAATGAAGTGCGCAGTAAACTTTCGTTACTGGCTAATACTTATAAAGAGCTAAATGGGTATCAAGAGCTCGCTCATCGATACGCGAAGAATATACTACTTGGCAGTTGGCTTTGGAGAAATAGAGAGTGTCGACAATTGTCGATAGAAGTGACCACCAGTGATTCGCAAACCTTGATTATAGAAAACGCAACAAGGCTTTCTTGGTATGGTCATTGGGATGAGACTTCAGCAGAATGCCTAGAAAAGCTCACAGCCTATTTGATGCGAGCCCTTTCCGATCCGACCGAATATTTCTATATGGATGTCAAAGCTAAAATTGGAGTTGGTTGGGGAGATGAGGTTTACCCAAGCCAAAAGTTTTTAGATAGCCGAGAAGATGGTGTTCCTACTAAGCAGTTAGCTACTGTCGAACTATTAAACGGAAAGGAAACAGTTGTTTTTCATGGTCAAAAAGTTGGTGCAGCGTTGCAATCGATTGACGATTGGTGGCATGAAGATGCAGATAAGCCATTAAGAGTGAATGAATACGGGGCAGACCGAGAATACGTTATAGCAAGGCGTCATGTTTCCCATGGAAATGACTTTTACCAATTAGTCAGAAATACAGAGAATTGGATTGAGACAATGACCGCTTCTCAGACCATCCCAAATGACGTGCATTTTATTATGTCTGTCTTGATTAAAGGTGGCCTATTCAATTGTTCCAAAGCGAAGTAAGGGATAGATATGACTAAGCGTTACTATTTCTTAATACGTTACATACCTGCACAAGCCGACTATGAGCTGTTAGCAGGGCGTTGTATCTCCCAAATGCACTTGTTTATGGTCAATAACCGACAAGCAATGAATAGGGTTGGCGTGAGTTTTCCGGACTGGAACGAATCTACAGTTGGTCAAACCATAGCTTTTGTTGCCGAAGATAAAGAGATGATGGTTGGACTCTCTTTTCAGCCCTATTTTTCGTTGATGGTAAATGAAGGTTTATTTGAGATTTCTAGTGTTTGTGAGGTGCCAGACACTGGGGCTGAGGTTAGGTTTGTGCGTAACCAAACGATCGGGAAAAACTTTTTGGGTTCCAAGAAGCGACGAATAAAACGTAGCATGGCGAGGGCCGAGCTATCTGGTGTTGAACCATCGTTACCAGCCACTAATGAAGATCGTGTCATCGATAGTTTTCATCGAATACCAATCTCCAGCGGTTCATCAGAGGAAGATTATATTTTGTTTGTACAAAAGGAGCTTGTCGGTGATCGCGTTGCAGCAAACTTTAATAGTTATGGTTTAGCCACCAATCAAGAAAGAAAAGGGACGGTACCTGAGTTACGTTTTAGACCCTTTTTTTAAAGCTGTTTTTTAGAGAAATAAAAACAAGTACTTACAGGATTAGGAAGAAAAAGGGTATTTTGATGAATTGTGACTTTAAGCACGCAGAATCAGATGGTTAGAGGCTATATTCTACAGTGTCCTGCCGTATAGGCAGCTAAGAAATAACGGTATACACTGTCGCATGTAATGACGCGTGTCCTGCCGAATAGGCAGCTAAGAATAGGCCAGGAAGAAAGCAACCTTCCTGCTGAACAAGCAGTTAATAATCAAAACCATCAAGTTTAGGCTTGATGGTTTTTTGTCTTGTGGGGTTAGTTTGGCACAAGGCTGTGAATGAATGCTGCGTATTCCTGATGGTGGGAGCCGTGGTGATTGTCATAAGAAGGCTTTGTTAGAACCCCTTTGCCTTCAGGAATATAGCTGCGTATTACTTTGCGTGGTTCGGATTCGCGCCAGGTGATATTGAATGCGGCAAAAGTAGGAAAAAAACAGATGTCAGAGTAATCAGGAATATTGTCATGAATCCACCACGCCAGTGCTTGCCAGTGGCCTGTTTCGTCATAATAAGGAATAAAAGAATTCACTACGATACAAGCTGTAGCCCCTAATAGGCCATCTTTATCCTTGTAATCCCAAATATGACCACCATAGTTTTTATCATTTGATGCGCAATTATACTTCTTTTCATTTCCTATGTTATTAACTAGTGGTGAACGATAGCCAGATCGAATACTGATCCTGCCAAATTTATTGCTTATTGGTTCTAGTATCTTCTGGCAAAGGTTTCTACCCGATTCTATAGCTATGTCAGGGTAATCCGGAACATTGGTTAGCTGCTCAATTTGTGCTATTTCAGAGTGAAGAAAGTCCCTCATAAAAAAGGAAGGAGATAGGCGCACGCGCCCGAGTTTTTCTAGGTTGGCTACCGTAGTCGGAGTTTTCATACTTGAACCTTTTTAACCTGTCCTGTTTTCTAGTGAAAGATCTTGTTTTCATACTCTCGTACATGAACTTCAACAACACTCCAAATGCGCACAATTTCACCCCTAACATCAAATACTTTCGCATGATTGTGTGGGGCGATACTTTTCATTTGATTGAAGTTGGGTAGGAAAGTTTTCATGTCTAGAAGTTGGTTCTGAAGCATCGTGATAGTTATAGGAGAGTGGCCTTTACGCTCTAGGGTTAAATAAGCATTAAGGATACGACTATTGATTTGGTCTTGATGCAAAGCCCAGCGTTCCAGTCGGTGTCTCACTTTATCTTTTTCATCGAGATATTCTTCGGACAATGTTTTAGGTGCCTGAGCATGCAGGGTTTCAATATTAGTTTTGATTGGCTGTATCGCAGGCTCTTTTGGATGGGGAGTAGCTTTTGTAATCCACTTCCTAATCAAAGTAATGAGTGTTTTTAACATGGTTGGAATCCCAACTTTCTGACTGTTATAAAGATAGTTGGGATCTTTTAACTTGTCTGTCTAATGACGCTTTTTCACCAGCATTAGAATTGACGAAATTCTGAACTTTGTTTATCTTTATATGAACACGACTGATTCACTCACGATACGTGAACGCTAGTATTAATAGTCAAGGTAACCAAACGGTAGAAGACTAGGGGCAGCTCCCATTGCTAGTTGATGAGACCTCAATAGAGCCATCGTGAATCCTAATTGAAGCTCTCCCCAAAGGGAGGCTTCGCTGGCTGTCTTGTGCTAAAAAGACACTCAGCATGTAATTAGGATATTACTATGCCTGTAAAAACACTCCATACTTCCTCTGAAGCAAAGAAACACTACAAAAGTATCTCCTACGAAACATTATTGGCTAGTTGGCTATTACAAGACGGTTGGGAAGTCTTTATGCCGATGATCGATCATGGAATGAAGACTGATGTACTGGTTTCTGATGGGAATAAGTTCTATCGAATTCAAGTGAAATCGGTAGAGTGCTTTGATGAAAACACCGTTGTTACTGACCAATGGCAGAATACACAGATTGATTATGTAATATATTTCTCAAGATGTTCAAATTGGGGATATATTGCGCCGCCTTTTAAGGGAAAGAGGAAGGTTAATCACCCCGAGCATATAAGATTTCACCAACACTCCAAGAACTTCTTAAAAGCTTTCGGGCGAGCTTAGTAAACTCTATTCAGGGTGAAAACCGTGAAGAGCTTTGTTGGCACTATTGTGCTGACTCGTCTCTGCCCCATTTTTGTTGAGCTAATTACTATCTATAAGTTAGCTAATCATTATTTGACCAACTTTTCCTAATTTAGGTATGGTGTATAAGACTTATCACATAAATTTAGGTGGAGTTTAAGGTGAATAAAGAAGCCAAAAAGAATTTTGATAAAGTATTTCAGGCTACGTTAGCACTGTTTGGGAGTGACGCAGCTGCTAATCACTGGCTTAAGCACCCAGCTCGAGGGCTTGGCAACAAACGACCAATTGATATGCTTTCGACAGCCGAAGACACCAAGGCTGTACTCAATTTGATCGGCCGTTTAGAGCATGGAGTGTTTTCGTGACCTTTATTACTACAAGCTTTTGCCCCATTTCGTGCTGGCTACTAGGAAGAAATCCTTCTCAGTTGCTTTCCAACTCATAAGAACTCCTCGCAGTTGAATTGTTGTCAAATTTGCAATATTTGACTGAGCGATGAAAAAGTTCAGTTGTTGCTGATTCTGCAAAAGCTCCCACCTGCTCCAATTGTGCAACAGCTTGTTGCACAATTATCCTAAAATACTTCTGCCCTTTATCGTTTAATGGACTGTGTCTCTAACGCAAGGACGAGACGAGTTTGGATTACATTTTCTAATTCTTGAGTGTGTATCTAGTAACGACTTACACAGGAGTGACAAAACTTCCATGGTATGGATACCCCTTCAGGACGACATTGTTGTTTTTCATTATTTAGCAGCCGCTCTAAGTTCCGCAAGTTCTTTCTCAAGCCTTGCTTTTGTTTCGGCCATATCCTTTTCAACGTCCATGTTTGCATCATAGGTCGGCAAACTTGCGGCGTAGTCCATACACTGACCGAGTGTGTAGGCTTGAGCACCAGCCTCAATATCATCAAACGCCTGAAACATTGCTTTGTTGAAAACCTCACGCTCGGTTGAGCTATATTTGAACTTGCGCTTAAACTGCTGCTGTGAGTCGTTCATTGCGATGACTTCTTTCCAATAGGCTTTAACTAGTTTTTGATTTCCGACCCTTTCTAGACTGATTAGCTGTGCACAATATCCCTGCGTGTAACCGGCCAGTTCAATTTCTGAAAAGCTGGTTGCGGAAGCGGTGAGAGATATCGTTGTCATTAGTGCCGTTACTAGTTGTGGTTTTTTCATGGTTATTCAACCTATGTAAGTAGATAATTACTTTGAACGTAAACTAAAAAGTTTTTCCGCACGGTTTAGAGCGTCGCTTGAACCAGTTAGGTCAACGTCAACATCATGGCAAGTGAAACCTGACAAATCCCTAACCTCGATAAGTGATGTATTACAACGTTTGTCATCAGTCACCCAAACATAACCTTCCCAACTTGTGCGGTAGAGTCTTATTTCAACACCAATCTTGCGAATCACCAGCAAGTTGCTTGCGACATCAGCGTTGACAGTCCAGCCATGATAATCCTGTTCTGTAAGAAACATTTCATTAACCATGTTGTATTCTTCAACACTCAAACCGCCGCCAGAAGATGAACCTCCGTAATTACGTTCGCCGCTGTGACAATGGTATCCGCCCGTCGCATACTCATTGTGACAACCGTCAGCGTTAAGAGCTCCACCGTGTGCAAACGTTAATCCTGAAAATGTAAGTGCTAGTAGTGCGATTAACTTCTTCATTGTCTGTGATCCTTAACATCGTTGTGATGTTTCTAATGTTTGGTCATTTCTTCCAGGCGATTTCGACTTTGGTACCGTTTGTAAGGGTCAACAACGGAGTTAATTATCTACATAGGGGTTAACCACGCTTACCATTTTGCGCCACCGTATACATAAGAGTGATGGGAAAATCCGGTAATCAATGGCTTAAATAATGGGAATGAAATAAATATCTAATGGGAGGTGTACTTAACATCAATTCTCACACGTGGGGATGAGAATGGTACAGCTCTGGTTTTGATTCAACTACGAGGAAGATACCAAAAACAGTATTGACACCAAGGGTAAAAACCACAAGTTGACTACTCGTTGTTACAGAGTAAATCCTGAGATCATTGACGCCTTTGATTATCCATGTATTTTGGCTCGAAAGACCAGATAGTAGATTGCGGGTACCTACAAAGGAGACCTCTATTTCAACGAATTGATAGGGGTATTTTCATTAAATTGACTCAGCGAGCTTTATCCGTTTTGATATGTTAGGCTCGATCAGTCATTAAGGTCTTATGATACATTTTCTAATCTGTAAGTTCTGTTCTAGAGCAATCAATCTAACAAGATTCTGTCCAAAAGTTTGTTACACGCATGCTCACTATGCCTCTCGGAGGGCTCATTATGGTGTGGTAATTTTACTACGTTGAATTTTAGTCGTTGTTCAAATTTGCAGACTTTCGATGCAATGTTATGCGAACTTATGCTGCAAATATCATCTTAAGTAATTGATTGTCTGTTTGAGCTATGCAGAGTTATGTTGCAAGCATCACCTTAAAAAAGCCGCTCTTTATGAGCGGCTTTTTGCTATCTGAAGCTTTTTAAAGTGAACAACAGTTCGCAATTAGTTTAGTCCACACTGCATACCAAACTATTCGTAAATGCTGTATGAAAAATACTTACTTGCGATTTTTTGATGCTGACCATTGTCGATCAAGCGCTGGATACCGTCATCAATAAGATCTTTGAGTTCATTATCTTGTTTTCGTACCGCGACACCAATACCGCGCCCAAACCATTTTTCTTCTGTAAATTTAGGACCCGTAAAGTGGTAGTCCTTACCTTGCTCCGTTTCAAGAAAGCCCGCATTGAGTCCCATAGAACCACCAAACACGCTATCTAGGCGCCCGTTGAGTAAATCGGTAAAGGCTTCGTCGAATGATCCATAACGCTTGATATCTACATTTGGGTAGATCTCGGAAAGGTATTTGTCACCAATGGTAGCGCGCTGAACCCCAATTGTTAGTTCATTTAAGCTGCCGTCATCCATATTGATTTCACGCCCTTTTGCCATGACAAAACGAGTGGGAACTTTAGCGTAAGGCATCGTGAAGTTAACTTTCTTTTCTCGCTCTTCAGTGATAGTCATCGCAGCAATGATTGCGTCGTTTTTTCTGCTTAAAAGCGAAGGGATAATCCCGTCCCAGTCAGTTTTTGAGATAACGCATTTTACTTGTAGCTCAATACATAGAGCATTAGCCAAGTCGACTTCAAATCCTTCTAATTGGCCGTCTTGTGTCGTCCAGCTGAATGGTGGGTATGCTCCTTCCACCGTAAATCGGATTTGCTTCCAATCTTTTGCGTAAGTAAATACTGAGAAAACACTGACGAATACAACAAATATCCACTTCATTTTTATTTCCTTATAGTTTTAATGGATAAGTATGGTTAATCAAATGTTAAAAAATATCAATGTTAATGCATATCATTGTGAGCAAAGGCATTAGATAACTTCTGGAGCTCTTGCTTCCCAAACTAATTACACGACTTTTTCTTATCTAAATTTATATTTATATCTTTCATAAACAGTAGCTTGCTGTACTTCTCGCAAGATCTTTAAGATCCTCACCTTTGATTTATGTTGTATCTGAAACAAAAAATCAATACAATGAGCGCATTATTTTGTTGCAGGTGAAACATTGTGGCTAATAAAGCGTATCAATGGATGCTCTATCTAACACTTGGCACCAGTGCCTTGTTTGCTCTTTTCTTGGTGGCAAGTGACAACCTTGCGCCGTTCACAACTCAAGCTCAATTGCACATTCCAACCAGCCGTATTGCTGCAGAAGTGTCGGCGCCAGTGGTGGAGTTGGCTGTTAAGAATGGTCAGGATGTAAAAAAAGGGGACGTGCTAGTTCGCTTAGATCCAACTCGTTTTGAATTGGCGTTAACTCAGGCTGAAGCGGCTTTGGTTGAAGCAGAGCAAAGCTATGAAGCAAACAAGCAGCACTTGCATGGTGCAGAAGCGACGTTACGTCAGCGCCAACACGAAGCTGTGAATGCCGAGAGAAAATTGAAGCGTAACCAGCAATTGATTTCGAGAAAGCTTGTTAGCCAAGAAACGCTAGACGATAGCCGAGCGGACACGATTGTAAGACAGCAAGCCGTCGAAGCTGCGCAAGCCGATATTGAGCAGATAAAAGCTGAGCTTGCGAAAAGCAGCGACAACGGTGCTTTGGCCGTTGCTCGAACTCGCGTTGAACTGGCGCAATTGGATTTGGACAAAACGAAAATCGTCGCGCCTGTTGATGGCGTAATCAGCAATCTCAACCTTAACTCAGGAACCTATGTTGGCGCTGGCAGCCCCGTTTTGTTTTTGGTTGATCGCCAGCATGCTTGGATTAACGCAGACTTCAACGAAAAGGGCAGTGCAAATCTGACTGCGGGAACAACCGTTCGTTTGGTGTTTGATGCAATGCCTGGTGAGGTGTTTGAGGGAAATATTCAAGGTCGTGAACTGGCTATCTATGATGCGAGCAGCGACAACAGCGGCCTCGCGAAAGTCGTGAACGATGATCGTTGGATTCGAGACCAACAAAAAGTGCGTACACAAGTAACGCTGCCGTCACTTGATCACTCATTGTTCTCAGGCTCTAAAGTGAGCGTGATGGTGGTGCCTGAAGCGACGTTTTGGGATGTGATCGGAAGTGCATGGATGGAAGTGCTAGCTCGCATTCGTTACCTAGTTTAACTGTGCTCTTCAATCATCGACTAACTGACTACCCACTAACGAAATAACGATTTACGACCTAAGAGGCAGATGATGAATAACGAAGTTCGAGGCCCGATTAACTGGTCTGAAGTAGCTTGGATCAGCGCTATCGTGTCTTTGGGTATGTTGGCTCAACTTTGGCTACAGCTAGGTGTTGCGGCGTACCTCGCTCTTTATCCGGTAATGGCGGCGACCAAGATTAACGACTACTCAGTGAGAGGTATGCTCAAAGCGTTTCTCCCTATCTTGGGTGTCGCTTGTGTGGCTCTGCTTGTCGATCAGTTATTTGCTTCACACCCGACAGTGGTTTGGGGGATCAGTTTATGGGTATTTGATTTAGCAAGAAGGTGGGCCGACACGCCTGCCAAACTTGGGAAA
The DNA here is from genome assembly GCF_041472995.1 of Vibrio sp. 10N.261.46.A3. NCBI lineage: Bacteria > Pseudomonadati > Pseudomonadota > Gammaproteobacteria > Vibrionales > Vibrionaceae > Vibrio > Vibrio sp. 10N.261.46.A3. Next base: position 57,153 of record NZ_JBFRRH010000025.1, read on the forward strand.
ATCTACATCCCATTGCTCAATTGGTTTTTGGTGATTGTGTTTGCACAACATGGCCCAATGCCGATGACGGACTGGGTTCGCGATATAGCAGTGAGCATGGTGACGACCATGGTTGTGGTGAGATTTGTGATGCTGTTCTTAAAGCCGCCCAAAGCGATGCCGCCGCTGCCAATGCAAAGTGTTCCTGTAACGTACCAGCAGCGAGTGATATATGTGGTCATGCTTGGCGTTGGTTTAGCATTTTTGATGATGGTCGATTTGATTGCCGCGACGTTCTGCATGATGCCTGTGATTATTGCGGCTGCGCAAAGTGAACGCATGAACTATCAAATGGTGGTGAAAAACTGTTTACAAGCCCACGTTGGTGGTTGTGCATTGGCGTTGGTCTTCGTCACCTTGTTAGCGGGGCAACACTCCTATAATTGGGTGTATATCATTGGACTCACAAGCTTGGTGACCATGATAGCAATTTGGATCAGCGGCAGTCGTGGTGGCGTGCGAGGTATGCATACTGAAGCGATGTTAGGAACTATGCTACCATTGCAACTCTATGTTTCAGCAACCGATCTTGGTTTGCAAGATACCTACTTTCGTGCAGAGTTAATGTCCATCGTGTTGGCATTATTAGTGGTCTGCCAAGGAATTATATATGGAAAATCAACCAGCATTATCCATCACCGGAATTGATGCACTCGACAGCAATCCTATGTTCTTAATGGGCTTTGCTTACAAACAGTTTCGAGCTCAAGTCACCGCTGAGATGGGCACCACTTCGGGCATTTCTCTAGAGATGTTTGGTGCGCTTCGAGTGTTAGATAAGCATGGCAAAATAACTCAGCAAGAGTTAACCAATTACTTGCTTCGAAATCGCTCTGTGACCAAGCGTTTGGTTGATAACGCGATTAAGCTGAACCTTATTGAGGCCAGCAAGAGTGAAACGAACAAAAAGGTAAAACTTCTTTCTTTAACGGAAGAGGGCAAGAAGCTTGCCGAATATTGTGAGCCTATGGTCGATAGTATCAGCGAGCAGTTTCAGAGTGCGTTGAGTGAAGACGAATCCAAGCAGTTACAGACCTTGTTGGCTAAGCTTGTAAAAACAGACCAATTCGTCGACTGATTATGCGATCGAAGGTGTGGGTCTAATAACAATCGAATAAAGAGTAAGTGACATGACATACAAAATATTAGCGATGCTAATGATTAAGCTGTTGTTTACGTTTCGTGGCAGTAAACCCACGTCTAAAATTCCCGCCTCTGACTTTGATGCCGAACGCTTCGCTGGTACATGGTATTCCGCTTGTTATATCCCGCATCCATTGCAATCAAAGCTCGGTTCTTTGTCGTTTAGCTTTTTATTTGAATCTGACGGTAATCTTAAGCTGACAACTCGAGGCTACAACGCGAAAAAGAATGAGTGGAAGACCAAAGAACGAGCCGCAACATTTAAGGGCTCTCAAACCGAAGCGTGGTTTTCAGTCGAAGCGAATAGCCCTTATGAGAAGCAGAGAAAGGTGATTTTCTTGAATGAAGATTACACTCAGGCTTTGTTGGTGGGTCCTACCAAAAATACCTTACAGATCTTGTATCGCACTGCAGAGTTCACCAAACAAGACTTAGACTCGCTGATTGAACGGGCGCAGAGCATGGGTTTTAAAACCAGTAAGTTAGTTCGTGTGTCACAACATATCAATGATGTGCCTTAACAATAAAGTAAGTTCGGCTAGTCCTGACTAGGTAGCTCGGCTAATAAGCAAACAACATTGCTAACCCGTCCTAATTCGCTGGCAACACCACTGCAGACGCTTCTTCGTCTGAATCTTCTTTGTCTTCTACTTGGTCAGCAACCCAATCAATTGTCTTTGTTAGATAAAGCTTGTTGGTTTCGGTATCGCACCAACTCTTGGATAATCCTCTTCGATTGAATTCACTGCCAATTGCTGCGAGTGTCTGGTTACTTGAGCGCCCGTAATACAAGGTGTCGCACAGTTGCAGGTTCGACATCGATTGTGGGTATGTATTAACCGACGAGGAGTTCATGCTCAGTGCTTTGGATTGATTGTGCGTACAGCCTGTAAGGCTCAGGAAAAAGAAAAGGATTAGCGTATTTTTCATGGTGTATCAGGTCTATTGCCGATGATTTGAAGACAGTATTGGCGTGTATGATTAAATTATTGTCAATTTTTTGCCAACTAGTTATAGACCAAGACTTTCCTCCCAGTTAGAAAGCGTTATTAAGCCAACGACAAAAACGGTATTAACAAACAAAAGCGCAATTTTGTACAAAAGCTGAAAGAGACTATAGAGTAGACTGATAAGTCGCTCGATAATCAACAGGCTTGGGAATTGTTATGGAGAACAAGAAACACTCTAAAGAAAAGGCCGAATATAAGATAACCGAAGAGCTCGGTGGCCTTGAAATTCTTAATGCTGAATACGAAAAGCAGAACTTCTCGCGCCACAGCCACGAGGGCTATACGCTGGGAGTCATCGAGCAGGGCGCTCAGCGTTTCTATCGAACGGGCGGACATCATATTGCGCCACAAAATGCGATTATTCTGGTCAATGCCGACGAAGTTCATAGCGGTCACTCTGCTACTGAGGGCGGTTGGGCGTATCGAGCCATGTATCCACTCCCAGAGCAACTTGCCAAGATAACTCAAGAGCTTAACCTACCGAATTACGGCGCACCTTACTTCCCAAGAGCGGTTGTTGAAGACCCTGAACTCGCTAATCAATTGAGGTTGGTCTTTAACACGATCGATGAATCCGACAATCGCCTGTTAAGAGAGACCTTGATGTATGGGATGTTGGTTAAGCTGATTAGTCGACATGGAAAATCGCCGCTTAACCCTCAACTCGATGGGAAAACTCAGCGCCAACTTGTCTTAGTGAAAGAGTTCTTAGATGACTTTCCACAAGCCGATGTGTCCCTAGAAGAGCTATCTAAGTTAGCGGCATTAAGCCCGTTTCACTTAGTGCGTTCTTTCCAAAAAGAATTTGGTCTTCCGCCACATGCGTATCAAATCCAATCTCGGTTAAGGCTTTCTCGTAAGTTATTGAAGCAAGGGCATACCATTTCTGATACCGCGCAAGAATGTGGCTTTCATGATCAAAGCCATTTTCATCGACACTTCAAAAAGGCCAATGGCTACACGCCGGGGCAATACATTAAAATGCTCTAAATCGGACACCTTAATTCGTTCGCGAAATCGAGCAAGTTTGTACAATCGAACCGACTCCACTCTTCTTACATTGAATAGCAAATGTGAAGAGAGAAAAGAATGATATGGATAGTGAAACAATGGATAGACGAACACAGTTATGGAAGGGCGTTTTAGCGGGAATGCCTTTGAGTATTGCGGTCATCCCTTGGGGAATTCTTGCGGGCTCATATGCGATAGATGCCGGATTGAATCAACTTCAAGCGCAAGCGATGTCGGCTATTCTATTTGCTGGCTCAGCACAACTTGTTGCTGCAGGTATGTTTAAAGCGGGTATTGGTTTAGGCACTATGTTGTTGACCACACTGTTCATCACCTCAAGGCACTTTCTGTATAGCGTATCGATGCGTGACAAAATCAGCCATCTTCCTGCGCGTTGGCGTCTATTACTCGGATTTTGGCTCACCGATGAGCTGTTCGCGATTTGTAGTGGGCAGTCTCAGCAAGAGTTTAATCGCTGGTATGCTGCGGGTGTAGGCGGCGGTTTTTACCTCGTTTGGAATATCGCGAGCTTCGTTGGCATTGTCGCGGGAAGCCAAATTCCTTCGCTTAATGAAATTGGGCTCGATTTCGCGGTCGCAGCAACCTTTATCGCCTTGGTGTTCCCATTAATCCGAACTCTACCCGTCGTAGTGTGTGTGGTGGTTTCATTGGTCACTTCGGTTGCCATGTCGGTTAACAATATTGAGGGCGGGCTAATGATTGCAGCGATTGCAGGTATGTTAGCGGGCTTTTTCAGTGAATCGTTCCAAGAGCGAAACAACGGTAACAAGACAATCGTGGAGGGGAAATAGAGATGATTTGGTTAAAGATATTACTCATGACTGCGATTGTTTTCTTTAGTCGGTATCTGTTTCTTGAGCCTGCAATCCCGCTTCGACTCAATCAAACCGCAAGGCGCCTATTACGCTATTCGAGCCCCGCGGTGCTGACTGCGATTTGGGGGCCAATTGTATTTGCTCCTGAACAAACATTTTGGCCAAGCCTTGAAAACCCATACTTGATAGGCGCGGTGGTCACAGGTCTGTTGATTTGGAAAACAGGCAATGTGCTACTAACGATCGGCGTTAGCATGGCGGTGTTTTTGTTCTATAACCTTGTCGCGGTTGATTACCTTTTCTCGTGAGCTTCAACTTCAATGTCAACTTAGGCTTTGTGTTTCTCCTATTATTTAAGGGCTGTATAAATATGATTACTTGTTATGTTCGATATATGATTGATCCTAAAAAGGTAAATGAGTTTGAGGCATACGCAAAAATGTGGATTCCTCTGGTCGCTAAATTCGGGGGCCAACACAATGGTTATTTCTTACCGTCGGAAGGGGCGAACAATATTGCCTTGGCGCTGTTTACCTTTGAAAGTTTGGCTGCCTATGAAGAGTATCGGATTAAATCGTTGAACGATGCTGAGTGTATTAAAGCGTTTGAATTTGCAGACGAAGTTGATTGCATCGTGAGTTATGAACGCAGCTTTTTTAGACCTGTTTTAGAGTGATAGACCTTGCAACGTATAGCGTGGTGGCATCTAATGTACTGATTCACGGTTTGTGTGTTTAGGTTTTGGTAAGGAGTTAGTTTGGCTAAGAAATATTATGTGGTTTGGAAAGGTCGCACACCGGGTATTTTTACCACTTGGAATGAGTGTAAGTCTCAAGTCGATGGCTTCGCTGGTGCGAGATATAAATCGTTTCCAACACTAGGCGAGGCTGAGTCTGCTTTCGGTGGTAAAACGTCGTCTGCGTCAGGTTCTACTGCGACAAAGCCAAGCTCTGCGGGTAAGTCGACGAAAGCTAAGGTGCCGCCTCTTTCGGAGCAGCAAATCACAGATATGCTTTTTGATATCAAGATCTTTACCGATGGTGCGTGTGAACCAAACCCTGGTGAAGCAGGGACGGGGTTAGCGGTCTACCAAAACAACCAATTAACAGAATTGTGGTATGGCCTATATCAACCTGTTGGTACCAACAATACCGCCGAGCTACATGGGCTTAAGCAAGCGTTTATTCTCGCGAAAGAGAAGTTAAACGCAGGCCTCTCTGTTGCGATTTATTGTGATTCTAAGTACTCAATTGATTGTATTACTAAGTGGGCAACGGGTTGGGAGAAAAAGGGCTGGACTAAGTCGGGCGGCGAGATCAAAAACCTCGATATTATTAAGCCTGCGTATGCGCTCTACCAAGAACTGGCTTCAAAAATTACCATCTACCATGTGAACGGTCACGTTGGAATTGAAGGTAATGAATTGGCCGATAGAATGTCGATTGTGGCTATTTCATCGAAAGAGCAACAACTCGCTCAATATCGTGACATCGAAGATATTGAGTCTATTTTGACACTGCGAGCAGGCTAGTTTGGCTTCTTAATGAAAAGCTACTGAAAGCATAAGTCGCCATCATTGGGCAGTGCTAAGTTGAGCGTTACATTTCAAATGGATGTAGCGCTCTTTTGTTTTTGTGGTGCTCCGTTTTCTTATGGTGCTTAGTAGTTCTTGTGAGGCGTAGCGGTCCTTGTGATGCTTACTGCCTGAATTAATCCTTATTGAGCCGGGTTCTCTATCCAACGAGATAACTGCTGAGCTTGTTTTATCGAGTTAAAACTGTCTTTCACTCTCTCACGCGCCTTTAACCCCATCGATGCTTTATCGTTGCTGCTTAGCTGCGCGAAACGCTCAATCGCTTCTCTTAATTCTTCCACGTTTTTTTCGCTAACCACAAAACCTGTCTCTGGTGAGACGATCTCTTTGCACCCCATGATGTTGGTGGTAATGACTGGCGTTCCCACGGCCATCGCTTCTTTTAAAACCAGAGGCCCTGTATCCACACATCCGGTTTCGGAAAAACAGAAGGGCGCGATTAGGCTGTCATAGTTCGATAGTTTTTCTTTTACCCATTCGTGAGGTTTCGCGCCAAGAAAGGTCACGTTTCGAGCAAGTCCTTTTTCTTTGACCTGCAATTTTAACTGTTGCTCTAAATCGCCCGTACCGATGATATCGAGATGAATGTCGAGAGGTTCGGCAATCGGCGCCAATGCATCAATAAGATGGTGGATGCCTTTTTGCTCCACTAATCGGCCAAGGAAAACAAAACGAAGTTGCTTCGCTTCGGTTTTTGGGTTGAGTTGGAATTGTTTGGTATTAACTCCGCAGTGCAGGAGTTTAATGTTTCCTTTCGCCATGGTGTTGAAGTCAGCAAGCATGTCTTTACACACAGCAACCACAAAATCACTCGACGATATTTTATGTTCAATGTCATAAGCGAACTCGTAAACATCATGACCATGAGCAACGAACGAACAGGTGATATTCAGCAGTTTTGCCGCGACGATGGCGTGAGCAGTGGTGTGCTGACAGAAATGCGCGTGAACGTGTTCGACGTCATTTTCCGCGAGTTGCAGCGCTAATTTAAACCCATAAGCGAACAGTGACTTTTTGGGCATGCTGGTTTGCTTAGAAATAAATGAGACAGCCTTGATGAAACCTATCCAGTTAATGCTGGCGACTTTCCCCTTCCGAACATTTTTACCTATTTCGACAATGTCGTAGTCGAACTGTTTTTCACTGTTTTCAATTTTGAACGTCATGACACAAACATCGTGCCCACACGCTTTCACAGAGTCGACTTCTGTTTGAATGAAGGTCTCACTGAGTACTGGGTAGGTTGGCGCCACAAATGCTACTTTCTTCATTCCTTACTCCTCAAATCCATATGACTAAAGCTATCAAGCCAAGGTAATAACCAATAAAGCAAGATACGAACCAAGATCGAATCGTAGCTTTGGAGGGCTTTCTGATTGCTTTTCGAAGGTTACCCCTTAAGAGGTGGCTCGTTTTCTCAAATTGATAATCAAATTGGAGTTGCAGTTTTTTTGAACATCTGTGTTTGGTCGTCATTTTGAGAATGGACGCGTAGGTGGCTGATCTAGATGTGATTTCATAGCAAGACACTCTCGGCATAGAACATGCAACGTCAGCCATATAACGTATAAATCTGAGGGCGTCATTATGGCTAAAGTAAGTGTTGTTATTCCTACCTACAATTGTTTGGATTACCTGCCGAAAGCGATTGGCAGTGTACTAAAGCAGACTCATCAAGATGTTGAGCTGATTGTCATTGACGATAACAGCAACGATGGAACGTCGACGTATCTTGCTTCTATAGACGATGAACGCATTATTACGTTGTCCACATTGGGTGTTGGTGCGCCTCAAGCGAGAAACCTAGGGATTGAAAAGGCGACCGGTGAATACATCGCTTTTTTAGACGCAGACGACTTCTGGTTTCCTGAAAAAATTGAGCGCCAACTCGAATTTCATCAACGTTACCCTGAGCTTGCGATGAGCTTTACTAACTACGAGCATCTTACTGAAGATTACCAAGTGATAGTCGACTGCTTTAGTTACTGGTCGCAGTTTCAAGATCAAGATGAGCTGTTCATCAATATCGAGAACCCGTTGGAGTTCATCATTGAAAACAATGTGATTGGAACATCAACGGTCATGGTGAAAGCAGATGTGTTTTCTCAAACAGACAGTTTCAATGCTGACATCAAGTATGGGGAAGATTGGGAACTGTGGCTTCGAATGAGTGAAAACCATCAGATCGGTGTGTTGAACTCGGTGCAGGTTGGTTACTTGATGAGAGCGAGTTCAGTAACCCAAACTGAAAGTCTTAAACTGAGAAATTTACAGTCTATAGAGACTATTCTTCAACATTACCAAAATGACAGTCAACGATGGAATTTACCCACTTCCAGCTTAAAAATCGCAAAGGCGAGAATACTGGAAGGCTACGCTGACTATTATCGAGGCTTACAACAAAACCGATTGGCCATTTCATACAGTATCCGCTCGCTAGTTTTGGCTCCGCAAAAACGAACGTTACGACATCTTCTTGGAGACTGTAAGAGTTTCCTAATGCCTGCATTGTAAGGAATAGGTGTCTGCTATGGGGTCACTAAAACAGTCTGCCTATTACGCCATTGGCATTGTGATGATGAAAGGGATCTCGCTCGTGATGATCCCGACATCTTCTTGGAGACTGTAAGAGTTTCCTAATGCCTGCATTGTAAGGAATAGGTGTCTGCTATGGGGTCACTAAAACAGTCTGCCTATTACGCCATTGGCATTGTGATGATGAAAGGGATCTCGCTCGTGATGATCCCCTATATTACTCATAAGATGACGTTGGCTGAATACGGTTCTTTAGAAGCCATTGTCTTGTTGGCTGACATCGGGACGATCTTATTTAGCTTTGGCATTGTTGAAGCCATGTATCGATATGTTGGCGTTGCTGAGGGTGAAGAAAAGAGAAAGCTGGTATCGAACTGTTTCACGTTGAGTGTCTTGGTCTGTGTGCTTGGAGGGGCTTTAATTGCTCTTAGTATGCCGTTGTTGTTGCTGATGCTTCCCGTCGAGTTCCAACCCTATCAGATCCTAATTCTGTTAATACCGACCATGTTAGATGGTGCGATTTCTATCCCGCTCACATTGATGCGAATGAATGCGATGGCTAAGCGCTTTTGCATGCTCAATGTAATGAAGGCGAGTGTGCAAGCTGCTATGACGTTTGTACTGCTTGAAGCAGGTTATGGCATCGATGGTGTACTCATATCTGCCGCTGTTTCGAGTGTGTTGTTGATGCTGTGTTTACTGCGTTACCAATGGCAGGAGATGGGTTCATTTGGCAGCCTCAAATACTCCGCTAAGATCCTGAAATTTGGATTGCCCACGTTGGTTGGTGGCGCTTCAATATATATGATTACAGGGCTAGACCGCTGGGTGATGGCAAGCTTTGTTGGCGTTGAAGAACTTGCGATTTATGCGGTCAGTGGCAAGTTTGCGTTGCTTCTGGGTTTGCTACTGCAGCCTTATGCTCTGTGGTGGTTTCCAAATCGAGTGGCCATGTTACAACAACCTGATGGTAAGAAAGAGTGTGCGCACAGAGCGCTGGTCGGCGTTAATCTGGCCATTGTGTTGGGTTGCTTGATGATCCTCACTGTACCTGGTTTTATTACTTTGATTCTGCCAAGCAGTTATCAATATGCAGGCACGATTGTTGTAGCACTCTTGGCGATTGGTGTAATTAAGAACGCTGGGGATTATCTCAATCTTGGCTGTTTCAGCGGTCACTCAAGCCAATCGCAAATGTGGATACAAGGCGGGTGTGCGATTCTAGCTGCGATTGGTTATTTTGTTGTGACACCTATTTATGGAGTGTGGGGCGTTGTGGTGGTGCTTTGTGGTACTTACGCCGTGAGACTGTCACTGCTCTATATCGTGAGCCAAAAAATGGAGTACTTGCCTTATGATCACCGAAAATGGGTGGCTGCGCTGAGTATCGCCATACTTGCCATTATTTGTGATCGAGTTCTTGGCTTGGCGCTGGTTGATGTTCATGATTTTGTTTTAGGCAGTTTTGTGGCGATAGTGACGTTAGTGGCCTTCATTCGATACTCTGTTATCCCAGTTCCACAGGGGCTTCTCGATAAATTGATGTTAGGCAAGCATTCACATGTGGGTTGAATTCGTGTCACCCAGCACTGGGCTTTCTAATCGGCACTCTTAAATATAATAATTCTTGATAATAAAACGCTGTTCATAATGGTTCTGATTAGATAGTATTTATAAATTCAGTGAATGCTAACGATGGAAAGATATATGAATAAGTGGATGCTGCTCCTTTCTCTGTTTTCAGCGGCCTCATACAGCGCCTCTGATTTTTCAAGTGAGGGTATTGCTGTTCCCGACTTCAATTCACCGGATTTCAAGCCGCCAGAAGTTTCTCAACAGGAACAACACAACATCGTTTGTGAAAGCGTAGTCTGCAATTCAACATCTGCACGTCAACCCGTTCCTGTTGTTGGTGAAGTGCCCGATAGAGAGCCTAATCAAACTATCGAAACCCTTGCGAGTGCCATTTACATAGTGGGTGAAATGGGGATTGCAGAAAACTTAGCGACACCAGAGTACGAGAAATTTTTTGAGAATTAGTTGAAAGGATACGACACTAGGATTGGTACTGGTTTTAATAGCTGCTATAAAGGTCATATTTCATTCAATGATACGACAACCTTGGCATATTGAGACTAGGAAATACCAATGGAAATATGGAAGTTGCTGCTGTTTATCCCCGCTTGTTTTGCGCTCAACATGACTCCGGGCCCAAATAATTTGTTATCAATGAACAACGCCCGTTGTTACGGATTTCAGGCCGCCTTTGTCGCCGGACTAGGAAGAATCCTCGCTTTTTCTGGCATGATTGCTTTGGCTGCATCTGGCTTAGCGGTTGTACTTTACACCTCTGAAACGTTGTTTTTCCTTATCAAGCTATTTGGCGCGATGTACCTGTTATGGATCGCGTTCAACCTATGGCGATCACAAGCTAGCCCGGTCGCGGATATCGAACGAAATAAGAACTGGTTTGGTCTGGTTAAACAAGAATTTGCACTCGCTTCTGGCAATCCAAAAGCGATACTCATTTTCACTGCATTCCTTCCTCAATTTGTTGATGTTTCAGCGGATGTAAATACTCAATTCTTTGTTTTAGGAAGTACATTCTTAGTATTAGAAATGCTCGCGATTTCTATCTATGCGGCGTTTGGTTTATATCTACGAAGTTGGTTTTCAAAACCTCAAATGGCCAAGCGCTTTAATAAAGCATGTTCTGTGTTTCTTGCCTTATCTGGTGCGAATTTGCTGGTAAGCCGTCAGTAGGGTTCGTTCTGTTGTTTACATGGATAGAAGGATGCGATGAGTAATCAAGACCTTTCACAAATGGGCGCTGCGCAGGTTTCTTTAACTCAGCGTAATGGCGTTCCTTGTATACATAAACAAGGGGCTGGCGAGGTTGAAGTCGCTTTTTACCAACACGCAGCGCAGCATCTTGATGGAGTGAATACGCCTCGGCTTCTTGCGGTCGATGGCCGTGATCTTTATCTCGAATACATACCTAATTCGGTTTGCCTTACTGAGCTGCAAACGACAAGTGATGTATTTCATCAGCTCGCGAGTATTCATCGTTCTCAATATCGACCAACATTTGAAGTTAAGCGCCATCAATGGAGTTTAGATGACACTACGGCGGCTTTATCTTCCCTACAGTTGCCTCAAGTTACGCAAGACAGTCTTAAGTACATTCAATCGCAGAGTGATGCTCTTTTTAATCATGACACGTTAATTTCGGGTGACTCCAATGAAGGGAATTGGGGAAGAAGAGATAACGGTCAGCTCGTGCTGTTTGATTGGGAGAGGTTTGGCTTTGGTAGCCCCGCGATAGACTTGGCGCCACTCGTTTCTCAAATGGGTACTCTGCAAGATTATGAGCTGATTATTGAACAGTATCTTTGCCATAACACCTTGATTCCGCGTGAAGAATTAATAAAGCAATTGATCATCGCTAAAAGCTGGATCGTAATAGAAGTCACGAATATATTAGTCGGTCGTAACAACCCACAAGCTTCCAAGTACATCAATTGGTTTGGAGAGCAATTGCCAACTTGGCTGGCTTCAGTTGAAGGCCAGTTGTAGCTGAATCGCGGTTGTAGGTATTCTATTTAAGGTCGATGTATGAATGTTGTTTGTGCGGAAAAACAAGAGCTCGCTAATATTTACCAATTGGAACATGCTTTATTTGGCGATCACGCCTATCCGTTGTTTTTCTTTCGTCAGGCATTTGATTGCTGGGGGAAGGGCTTGTTGGTGGCGAAACAGGATTCGCAGGTTGCGGGCTACGTGTTAATGACGCCAACCGACAAACAACAAGAGTATTGGGTTTTGTCACTGGCTGTAGATACTGCTTACCGAGGCATGGGGATTGGCCGTTCATTGATGCAGCAGGCGATAGAAACATTGCCACAAGATTCCAAGCTGTTGCTTACTGTTGATCCAAATAACAACTCGGCTTGTGAGCTGTACTTGTCGATGGGGTTCGTCACCATCAAGGAAGAGAGCAATTATTTCGGTGACGATGAGCCTCGTCTGGTCATGCAGCTCATCGTCTAGTTCCCGTTTCATTGTGTCTATCTAGGTGCAGGCATCACGCGCTTAGGTCAACATTACGATACCGTGCATCAACACCACGCTAGAGGTCAGTCGGGTTCGCATATCAAAATAGCCGTCTGGGCCTTCACTTTGGTTCTCTTCTCTCATTGACCTCTCCGCTCGCCAAACCGCAATGTAGCCAATGATAAGAATCAGAGTGGTGAGAAACTCTTGTTGCTCACCGAGTAGCACCGCTAGCCACGCAGCTAACACAATAACATTGCTTAGAATCAGAGCCTTGTTGCTGGATTGGCTTTCGAAGTTATCTATCCCATTGCCCCACAAGATGCCCGACAAAAAGCTCAAGATAACCACGCTGTAGGTGATGAAGAGTGATTCTCCGCTAAAGCTAAAGAATTGGCTGTCGGTGAGTGATAACAGTAGGCCGAATAAAAAGGGGATTAAACCCATATAACCGAGCTTGGCCATGGTGTTGCGTGTTTGAGTTGTCTCCAAGTAATCTGACCTCATAACTGCTGCTCTATTGCATTTTTGAGGGTACTACTGGTTGGCGATGTAGAACTCGGGAAGGTTGCTATCACTTTGCCTTCTTTGCTGACCAAGAACTTGTAGAAATTCCATTTTGGTTTGATACCGGCTTGTTGTTGGATTTCGGCAAAGACTGGATTTGCGTTTGGCCCTGAGAGTGAAGCGCGCGCCATCATCGGAAAAGTCACACCATAATCTAGGTAGCAGATTTTAGCGGATTGCTCCTCGCTTCCTCTGTCTTGGCGAAAATCATTGCTTGGGAAACCAACAACCGTGAACCCTTCATCTTTATACGTTTGGTGAAGCTGCTCAAGTTGCTCGAACTGTGGCGTGAAACCGCATTGGCTTGCCGTATTTACAATCAATAAAGTCTTGCCTTGAAACTCTTCACACAGCTCAATTTCTTCGTTTGAATTTAACAGCCTTTGTTTGCCATTGAGTATCTCAGGGCAGCTTGCTGAAAAAGCGAATGAACTTGTTAGGCTCGCGATTAGGGCGGTGGAGCACAGCAGTGAATGTTTCATAAGTCTGACTCATTTTAGTTGGCGTAACTGTTATTACTGTTCAACGACTTAAAATGATCACTTTAAAGACCAGAATCGCTTAAGTATCAGCTGTCGTTTAAGTGTCAATTGTCGCTTAGTAAATAGGGCTCCACCAAGCGTCTGATGTTTACCTTGGCTCCAAGACGAGATGCCAGCAGGTACATGCCTCCGATCTTTCGGTGCAGGAACAGCGCATCGGCTGGTGGTGTGTGCCAATACTCTTGTTCCATGCTCAATATGGTGCCTGCTTCACGAAGCCTTTGTGCTAAACCACTGGCTTTGAAGTCGTAATCTTCATCGACAAGCATGGGTTCACACGCCATAGTCACTAAGTTGAGAATCGCTTGGCGCTGGTCTGGGAGGATGGTCTCGCTAAAAAATCCAATTTGCTCTAGGGCTTTGTTTAACCCCTGCTCATCATGATTGACTACAGATGTGAAAGCCATGCGATAACCATCACTGAAGCGGTCGCTGTATTCACGGGTGGCACCGAAATCCAATAAGCCAATCTGTCGTGTTTGTTCCACATACAAGTAATTGGCGAAGTTGGGGTCGGTCTGCACCATCTTAAAATCGAACAATTCCCTGAACATGAGTTCGAGCAAGCTGTGCATCACAAAATCTCGTGTACTTTGATCAGAACCTTCAATTTGCTCTATCGAAATGCCCTCAATGAAGTCCATGGCGAGCACCGATTCTGATGAGATTTGCGTATGAATCTTAGGCACGACGAAGTGAGAGTGCGCTTTTAATGCATTTTGATAACGAGTCGCATACTCTGCCTCGCGAGCATAGTCGGCTTCATCATGTAGTTGTTTTTTTGCCTCTTCTAACAAGCCTTTGTAATCGACTGACTTTGGTATCAACCCAACAATATTGAGCAATGTACCAACGTTGTCCACATCACTGTCGATGCTTTTTCGAATGCCAGGGTATTGGACTTTGACGGCGAGTTTGTCTCCCGCATCGCTATAGGCTTGGTGAACCTGGCCTATAGATGCGCTGGCAATAGGTTTAAAGTTGAAGGAAAGGAATTCGGCTTTCCAATGGCTCCCGAGCGCGCTTTCTAACACTTGGTTGAGCTGCTTTGTTGGCAGAGGATCTGCGTCTGAGCGCAGGCGAGAAAGAATGTCGGCTAATTCAGGTTCTAAGACATCGCCTGCATCCATTGATAGCATCTGCCCCAGTTTCATTGCTGCACCGCGCAGGTGTGCGAGTTGATCGGTGAGTCGAGCAATGTTTTGTGTCGTTAGCAGTAAGTCTTTTGCTTTAGGCCTGTTGCCTTGTGCTATTTGCTTGGTACCTTCCGTTAGCACATTACCCGCGACCCTTGTTGCCAGCGAGGCAAACTTACTGAATCTAGAAATTCGATGAGTGGGAAGGTTTCTCTCTTTTGCCGACATAAAGGTTCTCACTTAGTTATCAAGACTCACTACAAAGTTCTATAAATCATTACCCAACCGAATGTTTTGTTGTGGTAACTTGTCTCGCGAAACAGTAAACAGAATTTAAAGGACAAAACATGAAGTTTATTTGGTTAAAAGTCGCGGTTACCGTTTTAGTTTTTGCCGCACTGTTTGGCGTGGTGTATTACAAAGTCGCGAGTGGCATGTCTTAACCTAGCGCTATTTTGTGCAGCTGTTACCATCGCAGCGCGACTTTCCGGTTAACCAGAAAGAGACTTTATATCGGTTCTTGGCAAATCGTAAATAACACCAATCTGCCACTGGCTTAAATATCGCCCAACGTAAAGGGGCGTATAGCCAACCTTTTCCTACTAGGCGCCATGCTTGGTAGGTCACGTCTAAACCTAGCAGCAGTTTTCCATTCTCATCCAGTGCATGCAAAATAGTGTTGGCTGCGTCCGCATCAATCTGTGGGTAGTCTGAAAAGGCTTCACTGTAGATATCGATGGTTTGAATCTTATTCTCGGTATCATGCTTGGCAAGTGCCGCCATCTCTTTTGCGCACAATGGGCATGTCCCATCGTAGAATATCGTAAGTTGTGTCATCGTCTGTTCACCTATCATTTCACGATCTGAACCTCCCGTTACCCGTCAATTCAACCGCTTGTTATTCAATAATCTAGCAATGGCTACGTGATTGTACCTTTTAAAGATCACTCTCCTCGTATCAAAGCTCTAAAGATGTCTGACTTAGACACTTTGTTCATCCTTCCAAGTCCTTGATTGTTTGGTCAAATCTCTGGTCTATGGACAAATGATAACAAAGCGTCCAATAAAGGTGTTCCGTCAATATATAAACATCAATCAAATCAATTAGTTGAACTTGGCTTGGAATATGCTCTATCGAACCTACGAATTGCTAAAGGATTTTCTCCAATTTGGGCAAGGCAGAAAACCCTAAAAGCATAAGTATGAACAAATGGAGAGAGAACATGAAGGTTATAAATTATTTACTTAGTGTGCTTTTGTTGTTTAGTAGCCCCCAGTTGGCGTGGGCTACTGTTGATGTGATGGAACTTGATGGTAATGCGACCAGTGATAATAGTGGTATTGATTGGGACGATGTAAATGATCCCAACAGCATGGTTGGGATTGCAGAATTTTTCCAAAAAGACCGTAATGGTATCGACCAAATCTTTTGGAAGGGTGGATCAAAAGATGATTCCGACATTACGGATTGGGCGTTCCGTACCGCGTCACCACAACCAAAAGATGACTTTACCAATGCGTATGCCGCTGCCTTTGAAAGCGAAGGCGATTTGCTAATTTACTTTGGTGCAGACCGATATGCGAACAATGGTGATATGTACATTGGCTTCTGGTTCCTACAAGACCAAGTAGGGTTACCGGATGGACAAACCAAGGGCGACTTTGTTGGGCAACATGTCAATGGAGACATCCTTGTGCTGATTTCATTCCCACAAGCGAGTGGCGGTAATCCGTATATAGAAGTGTTGCAGTGGGATTTGAATAATGGCGATGTCACCGACAACATGACGAGAATTTTCCAAACAGACGGTGATCCTAAATCGAATGATTTTGTGGGAGCTAGATGTGGCAGTGGCGCTGTTGGTGTCGATAAGATATGTGCGATTGCAAATGATGACTCTATCGGGGCAATACCGCTACCTAATGTACAAGGTTGGGACTACCTCGCGAAAACGGGTGAAACAACCTCTATTCCGACAGAGAGCTTTGTTGAAGGACGTCTGAATTTATCTGCGTTGTTGAACGATGAGTTTGGTATCAGCGACATTCCTTGTTTCAGTAGCTTCTTAGTTGAGTCACGAGCTTCTCGTTCGATTGATGCATCTTTGGCTGACTTCGTTGTCGGTTCATTCAGTTTATGTAGCATCAGCATAGCGGCGACTTGTAACACAACCAGCTTTACGGTTGATGGCATGTTTAACATCGATTACACCGTGATGGTAACCAATACTGGTCCAGGTTCGTTAGGCACCAATGGTGATTACGAAGTGGCCTTTTTATCGGAGTCACCAATCTTAGGCGCGCTTCCAGTGGTTGGTAATGGTGATGAAGTGTGGAGTGTCGGTGAGTCATTCTCATTCATGGGTAATTACTTGTCTGTAAATAATGGTGCTGTCGGTGTCATAGATGGTTCGGTGGATCTTGATGGGCTTATTGTGAATGCTCAAGCGCCAGTGGCCTACAATTGTCCACCAATAGACTTGAGCCCGATGGTTGAAATTTCTAAGGTGTGTAATAGCTTCTTAGAGGTTGATGGCGGTCAAGTTGTGCTTAAGAAAACCTATGATGTTGAAATATGTAATACCGGTGATATCCCATTAGCCATTGAATCGCTGGTGGATTCTAAGGATGACTCTTTGAGCCGTTCTGATTTACCTACTGAAGTAGTCAACAGCAGTTATTACCTCGACTTTGCTTTACCTTGTGATGATCTTGAGGATGTGACCACATGTGGTGCTGGCAATATGTGTAGTGCATTAAGTGCCGACCCTGAGCTGTTTGCTTGTAAAACGGGTGAAGGAGAGTGGATACCGAACTTTGGTGATGCGATTGGCCAAGTGTGTACACAAGTAAGTAAAACTTATGCGCCAAATGTGTTACCAACCGGAACTGCAGGAATGCTATCTAATCAAGTGACAGCAACGTTTGACTCGCTGTTCTTGCAACAAGCATTTATGGAAACATCGAACATTGCAACCTGTGATGTTTGTCCGTTTACTGTTCCTGAGCCATAAGTACTTTCATTAATTGAGTACAACTAAACTCCAAAGCAGCCTAGTTCGTTAGGCTGCTTTATTAGTTAGTTAGCTAGCCAGGCGACTTAAATTACTATCTGATGTTTTTTGATCAGCTTATATAAGGTTGTCCGAGAGATAGATAACGCTTTAGCGGATTGGGAAATATTGTAGTGGTGTAGCTGAATCACTCGACGAACATTTTTTGAAGACAGTCGTGCGTCACTCTCAGTATCGGGCGACGCGTCTTTCAATTGAATCCCCATATGACGAGTAGAGAGGGCGCTTGAATTAGAAAGAACAATCGCCCTTTTTATGCAGTTGAATAACTCTCTAACATTGCCCGGCCAATGGTACTGTTTCATTTGCTCAAGGGTGTCACTAGGCAGTTTGGTTTTGGATGCGTAATTGTGCTTCAGTTCAAATCGAACCAAATCTTCAATGTCTTCTTTGTGATCATTGAGTGGTACTAGGTCTAATGGAAGTACATTGATGCGATGAAAGAGATCCTTTCGAAATTTACCCGCAGCAACGGCTTGTTCGATATTGACGTTGGTGGCGAAAATTACACGGCAATCTACGGGCAATTGGTTGTTACTGCCTAATCGTTCTATCGAGCTATTTTCAAGAAAGTGGAGCAGGTAAGTTTGCAGCGAAAGTTCAAGGTCGCCGATCTCATCCAAAAATAGTGTGCCACCATTCGCTCTTTCCACGTGTCCGACGTAGCGTTTGTTTGCACCTGTGAACGAGCCTTTTTCAAAGCCAAATAACTCTGAGTGAATCAGGGATTGTGGAATTGCGCCACAATTTACAGCGATGAAAGGTTTTTGACTGCGGGCTGAGGCCTCATGTATTAAACGCGCACATAGGCTTTTTCCTGTTCCGGTTTCCCCTTGAATCAGCACTGGAAAATCGTTGTTAGCGATCTTGGCTATCTTCTTTTTAAGTTGTTGGATGGTTCTGGATTGCCCTACCAATTGACATTCATGGCACGAGACAGGCTTGGGTCTAGTTTGCTTGGTATCTACCATGCCATACGCATGCCCTAAATTTCGACAAAGCCATTCTGTATCAATAGGTAGGTGGTAATAATCCCAAAAGGTTTGCTTAATGAGCGATAAGTTGCGGCTTGGTGGTTGGTTGCAGATAGCGATTGCTTTTAAACTTGGAGAGTGAACCTTTAACGCTGATATTTGCTCACACTGTTTGTCGATTGAGGATGATGTTAGACAAGAAACGACAATTGGTGCGTAGCTTTCGCTGCGTCTATCAAGTAAGTGAATGGCCTGTTCGGTCGTTTCTGCAACTTGAGCTTCCCAGTTATGGAGACGCAGCTCTCCTACCCACTGACTATGGTGCAGGCATGCGGTGTTGCATAACAGAATCACAGAACGAGTTATTGGCTCAGGTGATACTCTTTTTGATGGCATTGTGCTCACTCTTCATGTTTCGACTCCATGATGAAACCTTCAGTAAGCCCCCTAAATATCCATAAGCTTAGAAGCAAAATTCAATTAATTCGAGCACACAAATCTGATGGCGTTTGGCTGACAAGTGTCATTATCTCAAGCGGGAAAGCTAATCTGGTGCTTTACTTACTGATATTTATGCTTATTAATTAAAGGTATTCACGAATATCGTGTTTTTACTGTTTTGTTTATTGATGATCACACAGTAAACTCCGCGCTAATCACTAACGATAAAGAGCTGATATTGATGATAATTAACGTAGCAAAAAAGTTCATTTTGGCAGCTTCTGCGCTGGTGCTAGGTGGTTGTGTGAGCTACAGCGTGACTGAGCAAGAAATGACGAACTACCTTCAAGATTCGGTGATGTTAGAACAAGAAGTCGGTGTGCAAAACGTTATGTATGCTCAAGTGGCGGTTGATGACTTAGCGGTGCAAATTGGTCGAGCTGATGCCGAGCGAGTGTCTGTTCTGGCGAATACCAATGCAAAGGTTCAAGTGTTTAACATGCCAAACATGGGGCTAGATCTGGATATCGAATTCAGCGCGATTCCCGAATACGACAAAGAGAGTGGTGAGGTCTACTTAAAGTCTCTGCGTCTTGAGCGCTTTGAGGAGAAGGGAAAGCAGCTTTCTCCTGAAATAGAGAAGTTACTAAAGCCTGCCGTTTCTATGATTGGCTTTGCTTTGTCTCAGTCACCGGTTTACAAATTGGATAGCAATAAGGTTCAAGAGTCATTGATCAAGTCATCGGAACCTAATCTAGTGATTAAAGACAACAAGCTGGTCATCGAGTTATTTGATTAACCTTTCCCGTTTAGCTGACACTCAGATTTAAAACACAATGGCTGCCGATTTGGTGGCCATTTTTGTTTGTGTTGAATCAGCAAGATTTCTGTTTTGAGGCTGTCCATTAAGCTTGTTTTCACTGGCTCATTTATTGAATTCGCCGCGTATCTCACCTTTACTTTACTCTTGTGAGCAAGTCATCGCTTCAGTCATCAAATCATAAGAAAGAAAAGGTGAGCGAACTATGAAGAATCCAGTAATAGCGGATAACAAACCCGTTAAGGTCGAGCTAACCGAAGGCGAGGAGTATTACTTCTGTACCTGTGGCAAATCGAAAAACCAACCGTTTTGTGATGGTTCTCATGCAGGAACGGGCTTCAAACCAAAGAGTTTCGTGGCCGAGGAAAGCGGCGACGCTTATCTGTGCCGCTGTAAGTATTCGAACAACCTCCCTTTTTGCGATGGCACCCATAAACAGTTTACTGCTGAGCAAGTGGGTCAAGAAGGCCCTGATGTTCATATCCAAGCGGCAACGCCCGATCTCTTACCAGCGGCTTCTGCAACCAAAGAAGAGCCCACGGTCGAATTTATTCATCAATTAGCACGAGATGGCTTATCCAAAGTAGGTCACCATGGGCCAATGACTTCAATGGGTGTCCCAAGATATCTATTACCTCACTGGGATGATATTCAAGTGATGGTTGCACAAATGGCGACTAAACCGCTATTGGAAAATGTGCCCGTCGGTGCTGAGCTTATTATTGGGCCAAAAGCGAAAAAGCCGCTTAAATTGAACATCTCTTTATTTGTGTCTGATATGAGTTTTGGGTCGTTATCTGAAGAAGCGAAAATCTCTTTAGCGACAGGCGCGGAGCTTGCGGGAACGGGAATATGCTCGGGCGAGGGCGGCATGTTACCCGAAGAGCAAGCGGCGAACTCACGTTACTTTTATGAATTAGCTAGCGCACAATTTGGTTACGACGAATCTAAGCTCAAAAATGTCCAAGCCTTCCATTTTAAAGGTGGGCAGGGTGCTAAAACCGGAACAGGCGGTCACCTACCGGGTGCGAAGAACATTGGCAAGATAGCCGAGGTACGCGGTATTGAAGCGGGTACAGCCGCGATTTCCCCACCCACCTTTGTTGATCTAAAAACCGTCGAGGATTTCAAAAATTTCGCCGACCGAGTTCGAGAAGTGACGGGCGGTATCCCAATAGGGTTCAAGTTGAGTGCCAATCATATTGAAGAGGATATTCAGTTCGCATTGGATGCCAGTGCCGATTACATCATCTTGGATGGTCGAGGCGGTGGTACTGGGGCGGCGCCAGAAATGTTCCGTGACCATATTAGTGTGCCGACCATTCCAGCGCTTGCTCGTGCCAGAGCCTATCTAGACAAGCAAGGCGTAAGTGACAGAGTCACCTTAATCATTACTGGTGGGCTTCGTGTTCCAATGGACTTCGTAAAAGCGATGGCGCTTGGTGCAGATGGTGTCGCTATCTCGAACAGTGCCATGCAGTCGATAGGTTGTGTTGCTGCCCGTATGTGTAACACCAATAATTGCCCGGCGGGTATCGCGACTCAAAAAGCCGATTTGCGCCAACGGTTAAATGTCGAGAAGGCATCGAACCAATTGAAGAACTTCTTCGAAGCCTCGACTGAATTGATGCAAGTGATGGCGAGAGCGTGTGGTCATGATCATTTGAATCAGTTTAACCCTCACGATCTGGCAACATGGAATCGCGAAATGGCCGAGCTATCCGGAGTCGCTTACTCTGGTGTCAGTCCATTAAACCAACTTAAGTAAATAGTATTTCGATAAAGCACACTCACTGTATTTTGAGTGTGCTTATTTTTGTCTGTGTAAAGAAAATCTATATTTAACCTTTCGTAATTAACTGCTTTATAAGTATTTTTAAATTATTTCCTATTTTTTGAAAATATCGCTTTACCTCAAGTTAACTTAAGGTTTTATCATCGTCCCCAATCTAAAAACATAAACAATCACCTTGTCATTCTTGAGCGTTGTCAGCTTGGAAGACGTCAGTCATTAGGTGATGAAAACAAATCAGGGTTAGGTATGGAACAGCGTCAAGTCACCGAATATTTTTCAAGAATTGGTTTATCTCAACCAAGCGATACCACAATCGAAAACCTAATAGCGATCCATAAGCATCAACATCGAACCATTCCGTTCGAGAATTTTGATGTGGTTCAGGGACTGCCTATTCAACTGTCTCAAGAGGCATTGCATGAAAAGCTGGTGGTTAATCAGCGAGGTGGTTATTGCCAAGAACTTAATGGGTTGTTGCTGAATGTGTTAACTCATATGGGCTTTGAAGCGAGAGCCTTGCTTGGTCGAGTACACCTAGCAGGAGAGCCTACAGGGCGTAGCCATCGAGTGACATTGGTGGCGATTGAAGGCAAACAGTGGCTGGTGGATGCGGGCTTTGGCACCTTTACCCCTCGTGCTCCATTGCTGATTGAAACCAATATTGAGCAGTCTAATGACTTACAAACTTTTCGTTTTATCGAAGATGAACGATATGGTTTCTTACTGCAGATAAAGCAGGGTGAAGAGTGGATGAACGTCTACAGCCTAGACATGACGTATGTGGGTGCCAACGACTTAGAGTCGAGCAACTTCTTCACTTCAAACAGTCCGAAATCCATTTTTACATCAAACTGTATTGCGGCACTACCGATTGAAGGTGGGATTGTCACGCTGCTTAACCAGAAAATTAAAATTAGCATAAATGGCTCAACAGAAGAGTGGTTACTTGAAGATGAGCCTACGTATCTTGCTGCATTACAAACGTACTTTGGTTTAGCGCCAAATGTGCCTTTTCAAACTTTAGAGAAATGTTTCTAACCAAATTCGAGGATCAACAATGAAAGTAATAGCGGTTGGCGCGACCAACAGTAAAGCATCGATTAACCAACAATTGGCAGCGTACACCGCAAGCTTAGTTGAGGGCGCGCAAGTAGAGGTGCTCGATCTTAATGATTTCGAGATGCCTATTTATAGTGAAGACAGAGAAAAAGAGTCCGGCGTTCATCAACACGCGCAGCGCTTTTTTAGCAAGATTGGCGAAGCAGATGCTGTTGTCATCTCTTTTGCAGAGTACAACGGCTCATACACCGCAGCCTTTAAGAATGTGTTTGATTGGACATCACGAATCGACATGAAAGTGTATCAAGGCAAACCTGTTGTGATGCTCTCCACATCACCAGGCCCAGGTGGCGCAAGCTCTGTGTTGGCGTCTGCGGTAAATTCGGCACCTTACTTTGATGCTGATGTGAAGGGGTCGATGTCGATGCCAAGTTTCTACGACAACTTTAATGTAGAAACGGGTGAGATCATCAATGCCGAAATGGCCGAGAGCCTGAAATCGATCATGAGTCAGATCTAACTGCTTCAGTGAGTAAGAGAATTACTACATCGGTGCACAGATAAATTGATAAATAAATAGATACATAAATGGCCATCAAGCGATGGCCATTTAATTGCGTCATTGTCTATTGTGATAACTCTGCTGCGGTGTCAACGAAGATGCCTTGAATGTCTTTCGCTTCACGTTCGGTTTGACCACCGTGTTTTAGAAACGCACCGATAATTGCTGCGGTTTTTTGCTCTTTTGCGCGCTCTAAGAAGTAACGCAATTCTAGCTCAGCGCCCGCTTGCTCATCTTTGATTGAGGCTGCGATGATCTCTTTGTACATCACGATATCACGTACTTCTAATTGACTGATCACACCGAGTGTCGCTGCTAAGAAACCCTCTAGCTCTGCCTTCGGTACGAACTGCGTAATGATGTTACGGTCTTCTGCTTGCTGAGCCGTAAAGTCGTTGCCAAGCAGCAAAGCTTGTAGCGCTTTGTTTTTGCCCATGCGTCTTGCAAATTGAACTGCGCCTTGGCCACCCGTTGGGATGTTTACATGAATTTCAGGTTGTGCGAACGCTGAGTTTTCAGTGCCGTAAGCAAGGTCACACGCCATCACAAATTCATTACCGCCTCCACGAGCTACGCCATCAACTACCGCGACAGAGACTTGTTTCATCGCTTTAATGTTCTCAATCATATGGTTGAATTCGATCGAACCGGCTTGTCCACCTTGTGTACCGTTGATCACATTGAGATCTAAGTGAGCCAGAAAGAAGCTCTCATGTAGTGATTTAAAGACCACAACCTTAGTATCACGATCATCTTTCAATGAAAGTACAAAGGCATTGATCTCGTTGATCAAGTCGAAAGTCAGCACGTTCACTGGTGGGTTGTTGATTGATACCGTTGCGATGCCATTTTGGTTAGTCACAGATAGTAGTGTCATGGGGTGTTCCTCTATTAGGTCGGGACTGAATGTTGTCTCCGTTATGTGCAGCTACTATAGATTTGTAATAAGATGAGAAAAATAGTCATATTGGCACTTGATTGGTGCTTTAAATGCAACAAAGGGCGTTATGGATATATCGAGTCGTTTATTATTGTTACTTGAAGTGGTTGAGCTGGGTTCGTTTGTCAAAGTGGCGGAGCAAAGAAACGTCGACCGTTCCGTTATCTCTAAACAGATCAGCCGTCTTGAAGAAGAGCTGGATGTTCGATTACTCAATCGCACCACTCGTTCGTTATCTCTGACAGCTGCAGGCAATGAGATGGTCAATCAAGCGCATCAGCTTCGTGCACTATTGAACGATACTCGACGCTTGGCGCAAAATTATCATGCAGAGCCTCGAGGGTTATTAAGAATCACCAGCTCGACCATGTTCGGTCGACAATATGTTCAGCAGGCGATTGCGGTTTTCCAGAAGCAGTATCCAGATGTTGATTTTGAATTGAGACTCGAAGACCGAATCGTCGATATGGTTAAAGAAGGGTTTGATATTGGTTTCCGTATTGGTAAGCCCAAAAACTCCAGCCTAATCAGCCGTAAGATAGCCAGAAGTCGATTGCTGATTGTCGCTTCACCTGAGTTCATTGCTCAGCATGGCGAGATCAACACCATCGAAAAGTTAGAGTCATTACCTGCGACTATCTATGCCGCTCCGGGTTTGTTGATTGATAAGTTTTCTTATGTCGATCAAGAGGGGCAAGCGCAGCATTTTCAGCTTAATGCCGCTTATAAAGTGAATGACGTTGAGATGATTTCCAAGAGTGCGTTAACCGGCAGTACTCTCGCGGTCGTCACGGCGCAGATGATTGAAGATGAAGTGCTCAGTGGCGAGTTGGTGCCTATTATGACTCACTTAAACTTGGATGACTTTGGTACTTTTTATGCGGTGTACCCACATCGAGATGCACCCATAAAAACTAAGCTCTTCATTGATACATTGAAAACCATTGTCGGTGAAGATAAACCCGTGTGGGAGCAAGGCATTCCCGGGTTTGACGACATGTATGGTAATCAGCGAACAAAATCATAGCCCGGATAATCAATGTGTTAGGCTTTTTTGTTGCGCGTATTTTGTAACCTAGTCCAAACCTTAATTTGAGCCCAAACTTCAAGTTAAAGTGAACTCTATTATACTGTTCATTATCAGGAAGAAACGGCTATTCAAACAGGAAGTGAAAGATCATGAGAAACATCGTATACCTCACCATAGGCCAGTTGGCTGAGCGCAGTGGCGTGGCTCCTTCGGCCTTACGTTTTTACGAAACCAAGGGGTTGATTGCTTCGATTCGTACTAACGGAAATCAGCGCCGTTATCAGTCTGCGATGTTGAGACGAATTGCGTTGATCCAAGTCGCACAGTCGATTGGCTTCACGCTGGAAGAGATCACCGAAGAATTATCGACATTGCCGATGAACCATACCGCGACTAAGCGAGATTGGGAGCGTGTTGCTAAGAAGTGGCAGGGGCAACTCGACAGTAAAATGGCGCAGATTAAATCGCTACAAGAAAACTTAACAGGCTGTATCGGTTGCGGGTGTTTGAGTATGCAGAAATGCCACTTGTTGAACCCTGAAGATATTCTGCATGACCAAGGGCAGGGCGCACAACGGATCGTTGAGTAGCCCTGAATTAATGTATCTTATCTGAGATCGTCGAATCCAATGCACTCAATCTGATGGTCAGCTAGCCACTGTTTTAGTTCTGGGTTAGTGAGAAGTTGATGCTCATCTACGCGTTTATCACTGTAGCTTGATAGGGACTTAAGCTGTTCACTTGCCACTGATGAAGGGTGGCACATTAACTCAAGCACACCGTCAGGCATCATAGCTTGGTAGCTCAGTAATAAATCTTGCAGGCCATTCCGTGATACGCCTTCGTCAAAGAAACGCATATCGAAAGCGTCTGGTGTTGGCACTTGAAGTTCATCTTGGCCACTTAGGATGTTATCGATTCGTCTAACTGGAAGACCAATGCGATTCACTGTGCGGGTAAACGCTGCTTTTAGAGGTTTAAACACACCACCAAAGTGATGGCTGTCGATATGGTTAATCTTTAAACCGGCATCGACAGCGGCTTGATATTGCGCGTTGAGTTCGAGCATCACCTCATCTTCATTCACATCTGATTTATCGAACAGGGTGATGTTGCTAAAGAAGTGACCGTGTTCGTCCACTAAGCTCGGCACTAACTCTGGTGGCGTCAGTGGTTTGCCTGCGGTGACCGTAAAGTGCAAGCCAACTTCAGAGACTAAACCTTGATGATAGAGCTCAATCGCGTGCTGTGTACCCGGTTGATTCATCATGATGGTGGTCGACTTAACCAGACCCGCCTTGAAACAGTCGACGATGCCGTGGTTCACGCTTTCAGTGAGGCCGAAATCATCGGCGTTGAGTATCAATTTCATCATGACCTCTTATTAAAAGATTTGGATTCAATATCTTGAATGAGCTCTGCTGTCACTGAGCTCATTTGCTGTTATTACGGAGCTTATTAGCTGTTATAACCGAGCTTATTAGTTGCTAACAAAGGCCACATTAAGCGAGTCGATGAGCAAACGCAGGCATGAAGTCTAAGTTCTCGCGAATGGTTTCTTGCAAAGCCTCGTCGATGTGCGAACCACTATCGACGATAGGGTTTAAGATCAGAGCACGTTTTGCTGTTGCGATGTCACCCGTCATCGCCGCTTTAACGGTCAGAGTTTCAAACTCTTTCATCTGCTGAATCAAGCGCAGCGTGTCACTATCAAAAGGTTCAACGTTCAGTGGCAGGATCGCACTGCTGGTGATCACCGAACTCACTTCTACCGCGCAGTCATCGGGTAATCCTTGAATCGCACCATTATTGCGAGTGTTGACGTGCATGATAGAACGTTTGTTGTTGTGAATACTGCTCATCAGCTCACAGGCCGCTTCAGAGTAGTAAGCACCGCCTCGTTCTTCTAACAATTTAGGTTTGGTATTGAGCATCGGATCTTTATAGATCTCAAGCAGTTGCTTCTCAACTTGAGCCACCAAGTCGGCGCGATTAGCGTTGTTCTTCGATGCCTCAAACTCTTTATCTAAGATATCTCTGGATTGGTAGTAGTAACGTAGGTAAGCACAAGGAACGATGTTCAGAGAACGAATCAATTCAGCGTCCCATTCAAAGGGAGGGATGTTCTTTGGCATCATTTGATCGTTACCACCAAGGAGTTGTTCGATGAGTTCTGCCAATTTATCTTCACCTTTATGAAGCACCTTACGAGCCCACACTAGGTGATTTAATCCGGCGATTTGCATCGTGATATCTTTGCGTTCTGCGCCGAGCATTTTCGCCGCGCCTAGCTCCATGTTGATGGGAACGTTACATAGACCAACGGTTTTAATGGTTGAGTGCTTAATCAATGCTTCCGTTACCATGCCTGATGGGTTGGTGAAGTTGAGTAACCACGCATTCGGACACAGTTCTTCCATCTCTTTCGCTATCTCGAGAGCAATCGGAATGGTTCGGCACGCATTAGAGAAGCCACCTAAGCCATTGGTCTCTTGGCCGATCATGCGATACTTCAGAGCAATCCTCTCGTCGCGTAATCTTGCTTCCATTCTTCCTGCGCGAAATTGTGAGCAGACAAAATCCGCATCTTTCAGAGCTGCTTTTCGATCCGTGGTGAGGTGAACATTAATCTCACAGCCTGCTTTGTTTATCATTCGCTTGGTGAGCGCCGCGATTATCTCTGCTTTTTCCATGCCTTCTTCGATATCGACTAACCACAGATCAGAGATAGGTAATTCGTGATGGCGCTTGAGCAGTCCTTCAACGAGCTCTGGGGTGTAACTTGAGCCACCACCAATCACGGTTACTTTGAGTTTTCGATTCTGTTGCATGCTGTTCACCATTTAATGTTGTAGATTACTTGGTTTAATTTATATGATGGTTACATACACCGACAAACCAGTTATGACGAATTATGAATTAGTGAGGTTAATGCATGGGGCTGTTCGAAAATCGCCAACAAACGCTGTCACTGCTGCACACCTTTAGTGTTGCGGCTAAACATTTAAGCTTTACGCTTGCCGCCGACGAGCTCTTCTTAACTCAGGGAGGGGTCAGCCATCGCATCAAAAAACTCGAACAACAATTGAAGTTCAACCTGTTTGTGCGCAAGACGAGAAAGCTCGAACTGACGCCAGAAGGTCAGCGTGTGTTATCCATGTTGAACGTTTCGTTTGAGTCTATCTTTTCTGAACTCATGGATATTCAAACGGGTGAGCTAAGTGGGGAGTTGTATATCGCGACATCGCCTTATTTCGCTTCCTCATGGTTAATGCCGCGTTTACCGGAATTCAGACGCTTGTATCCGAATCTAAGCATCAAACTGCAAACCAAACAGAGCCAGTCAGACTTCCAGTTTGAACCTTATGACGTGGCAATTTTCTATAGCGAAGGCCATTACCCCAACCATTACAGCGAGCGATTATTCAGTGGAGTAAGAACTCCTGTGTGTAGCCCTGAATACGCGAAACGCTTCAAACTAGACCAAGGCATACACCACTTAGATGACGTTCGTTTCATTCACAGTGGCGATATCACTGCGTGGCAGCGTTGGTTGTATGAAGCTCAAAGTGATACCAACTGCGCACTTCAGTGTGACTATTACAGCGATAACCGCTTGGCGATGGATGCGGCGATATTATCGATGGGGCTGGCACTAGGGCGGTTAGAGTTTATGACACCGCAGATTGAACAAGGCTTATTGGTCGCGCCTCTTATGAGCATTGAGTCGGGCAAAGGGTATGATTTAGTGTGCCCGAAAGGCATGGAGCAGCGAACTAAGTTTCAGGTGTTTGCTCAATGGGTTAAGCAACAGTTGTGACCGAATAGCGTGCCTAGACAAACACGAATTATAGGTCTAGTTTAGGTGGTTATTTCAATAGAAGAAGAGGTTAGTTATGTTCAGCCATGTTTTTCTCGGTACCGAAGATATTGAACGCGCGAAGGCTTTTTATGACCCAATCATGAAAGTGCTTGGTTATAGCGAAGGCTCTGTTGATCCTAAAGGGCGCTGTGTTTACGTTAGTCAAACGGGTGTGTTGGGCTTAACGAAGCCGATTGATGGTCAGCCTGCGACTCACGGCAACGGCATGACGGTGGGTTTTCTTGCGTCTTCTCCTGAAGTTGTAGATGAGTGGCATCGAGTTGGCGTCGAAAATGGCGGTACCAGCATTGAAAATGGTCCCGGAGCGAGAGGTTCTGACGAGCGTCGCTTGTACATGGCTTATTTACGAGATCCTGATGGAAACAAGATCTGTGCAACTCACTTTATGCCATAGTTGACGTTATGCCACAGTTCGCTTTATGCCATCGTTCATTTTATGCCACAGTGGCGTATACTTAGATCATATTGATGGTTCGGAGTTGGCGAAGTCGCGGCTCTGAACTTGTTAGCTTCCCGAAGACTCAAAATTTTGCAAAGGACTGGCTAGATGAAACCGAATGAACTGTTTTATGAAAGCTTTGAGCGCTGCCGGATTGACCAAGAATTTCTCGAAACGTTTTTGGCGGATTTTTGCGAGCATAATCCAAGGTTTTCAGAACGTTTTGAAAAGATAGGGTTAGAGCAACAAACCAAGATGCTTAAAGCCTCGATCATTCTTATCTATAACTCTGCTGGTCTACCGAGCGTACGAAACTCGGTGAAAAAGCTTGGGAAGCGACATAAAGATTTAGGAATGGTTATCTCTGAGCAAGAACTCAACGAGTGGTTCAATTCGTTACTCAATACGGTTAAAAAATACGATCCTCACTATGATGAAAGCGTTGAACAAGCTTGGACAGAAACGCTCGAGGCTGGCTTAACTATCATGAAGAAAGAGTGCGTAGTCTGAACCAAAATGTGGAACGAAGTAAGCCTCGTCTAACGAGAGGCTTACTCATTTTTTCTACTCAATTAAAAGGTAAAGCCTGCTTGGATACTTAGTACCGACTCAGTGGTATACCAACCAGTACTTCCTCCGAACTCATACCAATCAAATCCAGCTCGAGTCACAAACTTGGAGTGGCCGAAAACGGGTTTTAGTGACTTGTATTCTGCGCCGATACCGTAAGTTAAGCCAAGATCACCATGCGACCCTTTGTGGACTTCATTATTATCGCTAGATAGGAACACCAGTTTGGTATCTGAGTGTGCGTAAAAAGCGCCCGCCTTACCATAAACAGCGAAGTTTTCGCTGAAGCTGTGCTTATACATAGGTGTTAATGAAAGCATTAAAGAATCGAACTCTTGCTCTGTTTTAAGATCCTTTTCATCAGTGCTAATAACAAGCAACGTTGATTCAACATACCAGTTGCTTTGCATGACTTGGCTACCAAATGTGAACTGGCCACCGACATCGCCATCATCCATCCCGAAACCGCCTAGTGCGTACATTTCATTTGATGCAAAAGCTGAAGTTGATGCGATGCCGGTAACTGAGGCAATCGTAAGAGCCGCTAAGATTAATTTTTTCATTGTTTCCACTCTGGTTTGTAAATTTCGGGAGAGGATTCTAGCGATATTTTCAAAATAAAAAACACTGTTCGAATAGGGCGGGAAGGATTAAATGAAGATTAAATATCTCAAGATATAAACCTGTATTTCTATGATCTAAAATTACAATTTTTTAGATAGATTAAATGAACGATGTTCAGGTGTTACTCTATGATTTTATGGGTTTTCTTTGAGGGAGGTCGGTGTATGTTTCACGAAGAAAAACCTCTGGTGACGGAGGTCATCGCCAGAGGTCAGAATCATTTGAGGATTACGTTTTAATAGAAATTAAATCCAAATGTGCAATATTGGGTTGGCCTAGGTTCTAACACGTTACGAGAATCGGATTAAAAGTGAGCAGCCCAACCAATCAGGAACCCTTGCGATGCGGTATCGTATTCAAAGGTGCCCTTGTTTTCGTAATCAACCCAGGTCGATTTGTAGGCAACATTTAAGTCAGACCAACTGTTTATCTGGTATCGCACGCCAGTTAACAGAGATGAAGTAAAGTTGGTGTCACTGCCAAGACCTGCATCAATGGTTGCGTGAAACTTCCAATCCTTATTGATCTGCGTTATCCATCTCACACCTATTTGGTAATCTATCCAATCTTCATCTAATGATTTGCTTCTATTTAAGTCGCCAACTGAAGTGTAAAGCTTGGCATCTATGTCGTTATCCCACCAACGAAGCCCAAACAGATAATCAATCGTGCCAAAATCGTACTGGTAGCGCTTAAACCCCTTCACATCTAAAACACCTTGTCGGATATCAAGGTTGCCCCTCAATACCTCTAGGTTGTTACCTAACACTGAGTTTGTTTTTCCGCTTAGCTTCATGAAGCTATAGTCAATGAAATAGCCCCACTGATTGTCATAGATACCCTCTAAACGCACCATTGCGGTCATATCAAGATGATCCATGATGAATGCAGGATCAACATCGACATCTGCTGACAAGCCACCAATGGTGCTGTCTCCACGGATATTGAGTGCAAGCGCGTAAATTTCGAAGCTATGTTGCCACTTTTTTGTATCCGCTTGTGCACTTGCTTCCTGAGCATTTACGGTTGAACTTGCAGCCAATGCTGATGCGAGTAGGTAACGCCATTTAGCCATATTGATATCCTTATCTTCGATGTGAAATAGCACGAATGTGAATGTATGTTTTAACTATTCACTTTTCACATATGCAACTTGTATATTGCTGATTGTAGACTATGTTTTTTGAAAAGAGCCAAATTAAAAGAGTAAGGATATGAAGCCACAAAGCATTTTTTTGTTCGTTGCTGTTTTGGGTTTAACACCGATTGCGTTGTCGTACGGTTATGCCCCCGTTGTCTCCCTTGATTATCTTTTCGGAATTGATGCTAGCCCTATCAATGTCACTCATATCTTTCGTGCAGTGATGGGGTTGTACTTAGCGTTGGCTCTGTTTTGGATAGCAGGGGCGTTACTAAAGAAATACCGATTGCCAGCACTCTACAGTTTGGTGGTCTTCATGTTGGGTTTGGCTGCCGGTCGAGTCATTAGCTTGTTGATAGATGGCATGCCTCACTGGCTACTTGTCGTCTATCTACTATTGGAGCTTGGCTTTGGTTTGGTAGGAATAAAAATGGTTCACAAAGAGCAATCTGAAACAGTATAAGGACATTCTATGAAAAGGATTTTCCACCTTGTTGTTCTGAGTGTGTTGAGTAGCTTTTCGCTATCAGCATGGGCAGCACAAGAGCAACCGAATATTTTTGTTATCTTCACGGATGATATTGGGATATCAAACCTGAGTGCTTATCACAATGGTGTGATGAGTAGTGAAACACCGAACATTGATAGTATTGCTGAAAAGGGCATGCTCCTGACTGATTATTACGCTCAGCCTTCTTGTACGGCGGGTCGTTCTGCATTCTTAACGGGTCAACTTCCCGTTCGAACAGGCATGCACTCAGTCGGATTACCAGGTGGCCCAGTTGGTTTAAGTGCTGACACGCCAACCCTTCCTGAAATCCTTAAAACCATGGGTTATGTCACGGGGCAGTTTGGTAAAAACCACCTTGGTGACCGAGATGAATTCCTACCGACAATGCACGGTTTTGATGAGTATTGGGGTTGGTTGTATCACTTGAATGCAATGGAATACACAGAAGATCCTGATTGGCCAAAAGATGGCTCTTTGGATGCCTTTGCGCCTCGTAATGTTATTTATGCAAGATCAGACGGTAAAGGTGGTCAAACGATCGAAGATGATGGTGCATTGTCGATCGAGCGTATGCGCACCCTTGATGACGAAGTGAATAAACACGCGATCAACTTCATTGAAAGGGCGGTTGAAGCGGATAAACCCTTCTTCACTTGGTACTGTCCATCACGTGGTCACGTTTGGACGCACCTGTCACCTGAATACGAAGCCATGCTCGGCCAAAACGGTTGGGGGCTTCAAGAAGTGGTCATGAAAGATCTTGATGATCACGTCGGTGAGATGATGGCGAAGATGGAAGAGCTCGGTATTGCCGACAATACCATCATCATTTTCACTGCCGATAACGGCCCAGAGATCATGACTTGGCCTGATGGCGGTATGACACCTTATCACGGTGAGAAAGGCACAACTTGGGAAGGTGGCGTAAGAGCCCCTGCACTGGTCAGCTGGCCGGGTAAAATCCCTGCGGGTACTGTAGGCAATGGCATCTTTGATGGTATGGACTGGTTACCCACTCTGGTCGCTGCGGCTGGTGGTCCAACGGATCTAAAAGAGAAACTGCTGAAAGGTCACGATGGCTTTAAAGCGCACCTTGATGGTTACAACCAAGTGGATATGCTGACTGAGAAAGGCGAGTCAAACCGTAAAGAGATCTACTACTACGAACGAGATCAGCTGCAAGCGGTTCGTGTTGGTGATTGGAAGGCGCACTTCATCGTGCAAAATCACGGTTGGAGTGGTCCTAAAGAAGCGCTAAACGCACCATTACTGTTTAACTTACGTCGTGACCCATACGAGCGAGCGGCGGAAGAGTCGGGCATGTACTTGAAATGGATGGGACAAAAAATGTGGGCATTTGGTCCTGCACAAGCTGCTGTCCAACAACATCTAGCAACTTTTCAAGAGTGGCCTCCAGTGACACCTGAATCTCCGGCAGAGAAGACTGGTGGTGTAGGTAACTAGTTAAATATCATAAAAATCCCGCTCACACTGAGCGGGATTTTTATTTGAATGCGTCTTAACGTTGGTTCTATTTTAGCGTCGTGTTTCGTTCAATAAACTTCACTGGCACCATCAGCTTAACCAAGCTTGTGTCTTGCTCTTGAATCTGGCTAACGACAATTTTCACTGATTCACGTGCAAGGCGTCTGAAATCTTGCTTGAAGGTAGTGAGTTGGTAGTTCAACCATTGAGTCTGTGGGATATCATCAAAACCAATCACTTGGAGATCTTCTGGAATACGCAGGTTGAACTCTAAGCGTGCCACATCCATTACTGCCATCGCGAGGTTATCTGTCGCACAGAAAATCGCTTGAGGATGTGTGGGTTCTGAAAACAGAGTCCGAATGGTATCTAGAGCATCAAGGTAGTCATAGTCAGCTTCAATAACACGAGCTTGCTTGCCAGTGAGATCTTCGAATTCTGAGCAAAAGCCCGATTCACGCTCGCCGTTGGTGTAGGTTGGTACGTTACCTGTCAGGTAAACCGCTGATTTTGTTCCTACGCTATGTAAATGCTGAGCGGCGACTTGGCCAGCGGCGTAGTTGTCACTCACCACATGGCTACTCTTCGTCCCTTCAACAACACGTGCGAACTGAACGATAGGTATGTCGAACTCTTCACACTCTTCATAAAGCGACTTATTAAAGGTCGCAGAAGCTGCAATCACGCCATCAACTCGGTATTGGAAGATATTAGGAATCGAGTGATTGTCGTTTCCATCAACTTGCCAAGGAATCAATACCGCAGAGTAACCCTGTTTTTGTAGCTCGGTAGAGATAAGCTGCAGAGTTTTCATGTGGATCGGGTAGTCGGCATCTGGGAAAACTAAGCCAATCAATTTGGACTCATTTGTTGTCAGACTGCGGGCAAAGGCATTGGGACGATAGTTCAACGATTTTGCTGCATCGAACACTTTCTGCTTGGTCTTTTCAGACACTGAACTGCCCGGGACAAATACACGAGATACAGTTGATTGAGAAACGCCAGCAAGTTTAGCGACATCTTTAGAGGTGACGGTTGGCTTTGACGCCGTGGAGTGTTTTGGAGAGCTCATAGACCACACTTTTGAACCAAATTAACTGCGCACAGAGTAACATATTTAGGTACGTACTCATAAAGTAATACCAAGGAATGATATGAAAAATAAGGAATAATGATTATTTTGAATTTGATGTTGGGTATAACCCATTCTCTGTATTGGGAAAACAGTAGGATTACAGAGGTAGTGACAAAAAAGCTCTGCGTAAGAGCAGAGCTTTAGATTTCGAATTTACCCATAAAATGAGCAACATACCGCTACATCGTTAGAAGTAGTAACGAATACCTGCAGCGAACTGGTCATCGCTATTTTCGTAATGGTTACCAACAGATTTGTCGTTACCATTATCAAACTGGTATTCCGTCCAAACTAAGAACTTATTCTTCTTAAAGTGGTACTCAAGGCCAGGAATAATAAGCTGGCGCTCGTAGCCGTTTGCGTTGTCGTCGGTATCCGTTAAGTAGTTCACGTTAAAGGTTGGACGCAGACCGTTTTCAAAGTGGTAGTAAGTGAAGAATTCCGCACCGCGGTGGTCGTAGAATTCAGCTTGGCTGGTGGTTTCCCAGTTTGAACCTTGGCTGTAGGTGAAACCAACGAATAGACCGTCATTGGTATAGTTAACACCTAATAGGCCAATGCGTTGTGTATCACCACCTTTGATATTTTTAACGCCCGCATCGACATCATCAAACTCATTCTGGTGGTAAGCTAAACCAATCGTTAGGCCATCCATAACAGTGTACAGCGTTGATGCGCCCATACCGTTTTTCAACGTTGCTGTTAAGCCGTCAGCTAGGCCAACATCTTCGCGAGTGGTTTGGTAAGTGAAGCCGTATTTCCAGTTGTCGCTAATGCTGTTGCGGTAAGTAATCGAGTTCTCGGCACGACCTGTACCTGACGCAATACCCCAGTCAGATAGGTTGTAGTAACCAGAACCACGCGAACCGAACACTCGACCCATATCGGTAAACCAAGCCACATCGTAAAAAGTAGACCATTGCTTAGTACCTGCTGCGATCTTGCCGTATTTGTCGTGCTCTACGCCTGCGTATAGAAGTCGGTCGTAAATATTGTCGCCGTTAGCACCTGAGTTGTAACCCCATTCAGCATGGCCAAAGCCAGTCCAGCCGTTATCGAGTCCCATTTGACCTTTAAGGCCGAAACGAGAGCTACCGCTGTTCCACTCACCGTTATCTTTTTCCCAAGCATTGGTATCTGAGTTAAAGACTTCACCTTTGTCTTGGTAACGAACGTCGAAACGACCGTCTAAAGTAAGGCTATCGCCCGCGTCATTGGTAAAAGTGTGTGCAGCAAAAGCAGAACCCGAGGTAAGTGCTGTAAGGATCACTGCTGAAAGAATCGACTTGTTCATTGTAATTCTCTTTATTCAGGCTGTAGAAAGCCACCGTGCTTTCAAGCCCGTTATATTGGTAATGGTTTGGCAGGGTGTACCCCATCCATGAGGCACGAGTAGATTCAGTTATTAGTGGAGCAATAATGAATTGGTTGGAGCACTTACTAGGAGCGAGAAGGGTCCCCCAGTAAGCGTGGCAACCTAAATCAGATGTCTATTTAGGTTGCCACTATTTCGTTTCAATCTTTTGGATTAAAGCGTATTGATTACAGCGTTGGGTTCATGATGGTTGAAGTACGTTCAAATACATCTAGACCTTGCTGTTGTAGCCAGTAAGGAAGGTCGATAAGAACCCAGTTCTCAGACAGCTTGTCACCGTCACGGTAGTAAACGTCAACTACTTGCATGTTTGCACGTACTTCACCGCCAGTCATACCTAGGAAGCCACCTGTTGGTGTGTTTGATAGGTTTGGCCAACCGAAGAAACAAGAGAAGTTACCTTCAGCGAAACGACAAACGTGGCCGTTGAACTTCTTGTCTTTCAGGTTGTTACGGAAAGGAAGTTGGTGCTGTTGTTGGTAGCGAGGAATTGTGTAAGACGCGCCGATACCACATGGGCCGTACCAAATCATGTCTTTTGACCAGCTCTTCGCTAGTACTTCTGGTGGGCAACCCATCGCACCGCTGTCGTTAAGAGCAGACAGGTCATCAACCATTTTGTTTACTAGAGCAAGCGTTGCAACACCTTCTTCTGGAGCCGCGTCTTCAAATAGCAGACCATCGTGGTTACGTGGGCCAGGGTATACGAAGTGCTTACCAGTTGATGGTGGAAGTGGGTAACAACCCGCTTGATCCATCATGCCTAGAAGATCTAGGAACAGGCCTGTCTTTGTGATTTTGCCGTCAACTACGCAGTTAAATTCTGCGTAGCGAACGTTCATGATCTTGCCAGTAGGGCGCATGCCTAGGTATTCAGCGTCGAATAGACCCATGAAGTGACCCATGCTCATTACCCAAATCTCATCTGGGTTAACTTCGTTGTTACCACCGATGAAGATGTCTTGACGACGCTGCATGCGAGTCATTGACTTCATCATTGGTGCCCAGAATACGTCAGCAGCCGCTTGTGCGCCTTCTTGCTCACGGAATGGGTAAACACCGCGCCACAAGTAATCTTCAGAAGTGTGTGCTTTTAAAACTTCAGCAACGTTCTCGTGAGTTGCGTTTTCCATTGCATCGAAGTATTCACGAACAATGCGTTTAGCTTCTTGATATTTAGACATAATAATTTCTCTTTGTGTTGCCGAGTCAACATTCGGAACAGGACTCGATTTGGATTTTGTTACCGGCTGACTTATCAGCCGGCTTTAAATTTTTCGTATTTGAACTTCAGCGTATGAGTGTTGAATTAAGCTTTTGCTGCTTCAGCTTTTTTGCTCTTATCGAAGACGCCACCTTTAAGAGTTTCAGGTAGTGTTAGCCATAGTAGGCCGGCGATAATCCATACGATTGGTGAACCCCACATTGCTGTTTGTAGGTCGGTACGCTCTTGGATGAAGATAAGAACCATTGGTGCCCACATGCCGATAATACGACCGCCATGGAATAAAGCTGCACCATAGCTACGCAAGCGTGCTGGGAACAATTCAGAGAAGTAACCGCCCCATACTGCAGAAGCAGACAGGCCGAAGTTGTAGATAAGACCTAGAAGAGCCAGCATGTTTAGGCCACCAATCATCATGTCGCCAGGTGCGACAAAGAAGATAGAAACCATGATACCTGCGAGGATGAAACCGAAAGCGTTGATCTTGCGACCGTACTTATCTGCTGCCCATCCCCAGAACCATGCACCGAAGAGTGAACCAAATGCTGAGATAGAGAAGATCAAACCGATGGTTGCACCATCAAACATACGAACATCTTTCAGGTAGGTAGTTACAAAGCCACCGAAGAATTGGAATCCGTAGAAGTTAAGACCAGAAAGAAGTAAACAAGTAATCGTAATTTTGCGGTAAGGCTTGCTTAACATCTCACCCCAAGAACCTTTTTTAGCTTCGGTTACTTCACCAGCTGCATTGGTTGTGGTTTGTTGATCTTCTTCACCGTAGGCGATCACTGTTTTGTCGCTTGGTAATACAAAGATCATTAACGCTGCTGCTACAAGCGGTGGAATACCACCTACCCACATTAGGCTTTGCCAAGGTGCATCAACACTTGTAATGAAGGCTGCGTAAGCGCCCATTGCCACTAAAGCAACAGAGAACATTGAAGAAGCAAAAGCAGTCAACTTACCGCGAACCGTTGGTGTAAATAGGCCAATCATCAAAGATACAGCTACAGTGAAGTAACCACCTAAAGACAGTCCAATGATGAAACGCATTGCAGCCCAAGTGGCGTAGTCGGTAAACATCATGTTGATGATGGTTGCACCACCGTTTAATGCCGTAATTGCTACTAGTGTGGACTTCTTGCCGAACTTAGTTGCGAACCATGCACAGCTCAGCGCACCAATCAGAGCACCAACAGACTGCCAAGTGTAGAACTGAGCGGTATCAGAAAGGCTAATACCAGCATATTCTTCCACAATGTATGGGCGTACGTAGTCAATAATTACAAAGTTATAACAATAAAAAAAGTAACCCACTAGAATTGCTAGATATGCGGCTACCCTTTGAATCATAGGAACTTCGCTCATGTGTTTTTTAATGGTCATGACCGATAAACCTTTATTTTATATAGGGTGGTTTTGGTTTTAATTATTGTGTGTTGATTATTTAGTTTCATCACACCGTCTTCATTTCGGGAGAGATAATAGAATTTTTGTGGTTATTAGATCCGTGATCAAAGTCAATTTTAAAATGAGTGCGTACCCATTTTGTGTGTTTTGGTGAACTGGATCTCATTTGATCGCGTTTTTGTGCTTTGCGGGGCGATTTGAGCGTTTAATCGTCGATCTTAGTGATAATAGTCACACTTACTGTGGGTTTTTGAAGGAAAATATCCATTTATGAGTACTATTGGCGGCGAATGATTTGCGACATACAATAAACGGAATCTAAAAATGGTTACGTACTCAAGTTTTGTGGTTATTGCTCTTTATGTGCTAACTACATTGTTTATCAGCTACTTAGTTAATAGGCGCTATAGCGTCGGTGGCGACTTTTCGACTGGTGGAAAACAGTTTGGTTGGTTTACGGCAGGTGTGTCGATTCTTGCAACCTACATCAGCGCAATGACGTTCGTTGGTATGCCGGGCTGGGTTTATAGCTCGGGTATGGAAGCGATGAGCGTACATTTGAACTATCCAATAGTGATCTTTTTCACTGTGCTTTTCTTTGTTCCGGTGTTTTACAAGCTCGGCTTAACCTCGATTTACGAATACCTAGAGCACCGCTTTGGCGTTGTTGCTCGCACGATCAATTCCATCGTGTTCATTGTGGTTCAGTGTATTTCGGCAGGGGTTATTTTGTATGCGGTTGCCCTGATTTTAGTGCAAGTGCTGCCGGTGAGTATCTCTGAGGCGATCATCTACATCAGCGTATTTACTGCGTTGTATACCTATGTGGGTGGTATCTCGACAGTAATCTGGACTGACATGCTTCAGTCAGCAGTGTTGATTATCGGCAGCATTGCGATCTTTGTTTTATTGCTGATGAAAATCGATGCGGGCGAGGTGTTGTCTCCTGAACATTTGAATATCATCAACCTCGATTTTGACTTAGGCGTCGATACCACATTGTGGGCAGGCGTAGTGGCTGTGAGCTTCTTACACCTGAGTGTGTATGGCACTAACCAACTGATTATTCAAAGAACGTTGGCGACTAAGTGTGTTAAAACAGCGCAAAAGTCGATGTTACTTTGTGGCTACGGCGCGTTCTTTGTTTATCTGTTCTTTGCTGTGATGGGGGTGCTGTTAAGTGTCTTTTATCAAGACAGCAGCTTTGAAAACAGCAACGAAGTGATTCTCGATTTTGTGTTTAACCATACCAACCCAATCATTGTTGGTTTGGTGATCTCAGCACTTTCGGCAGCGGCCATGTCGACACTGGATTCCACTTATAACTCAATGGCGACGGTCGCAACGTTCGATTTCTATAAGCGATTTTTCCGCAAGAAAGCCTCTGACGCGCACTATGAATCGGTTGCTAGAAAAATGAGCCTTGTTGCTGCAGCGTCGGTTGTTGTGCCTGCATTACTGGCTGTTTCTAATGAATCAGTGCTTAAAACGATTGCGAGCCTAACCTCTATTTTTGTCGGTATTCGCCTTGGCTCTTTCATCTTGGGTTTGTTCTTCAAACAAGCAAACGAGAAAGGGGTAATTGCGGGCAGTATTGGCAGTGTGGCCGTCGTATTCATTGCGAA
The DNA here is from genome assembly GCF_041472995.1 of Vibrio sp. 10N.261.46.A3. Taxonomy (NCBI): domain Bacteria; kingdom Pseudomonadati; phylum Pseudomonadota; class Gammaproteobacteria; order Vibrionales; family Vibrionaceae; genus Vibrio; species Vibrio sp. 10N.261.46.A3. The sequence goes on from NZ_JBFRRH010000025.1 coordinate 97,740, forward strand.
ATACAGCGGAATAGCTTGGCCTTGGTTTGCCTTGATTGGCACTGTGGTTTTCTTAGTGTTAGGTGTTGTTGTGAGCCGCTTCTGGGGAGAGGTAACCGAGCAACAAAATGAATTTATAGCCAAGCAAAAGCATTTGTTTGCAAAGCCTACCGCGAGTCATTACGGCTTGTTGGTGTTCGCTGTTGTGACGATTGCTGCTTGTACTGTTATCCCTGATTGGCTTTATGCCGCTCTTTCTTAATTGACCGATTTTTTACTGGTATATCTATGTTATCGATCTTTGATATCTACAAAATTGGTGTTGGGCCATCGAGCTCTCACACCAACGGCCCAATGATTGCGGGTTTCCATTTCACACAATTAATCGCTGATAAAATCGCTGAAGTGACGCGTGTTCAGGTGGATTTATACGGTTCTTTGTCATTGACTGGCATAGGTCACCACACCGACAGAGCTACAATATTGGGGCTACTCGGCAATAAACCAGACACCATCAAAATCACCAGCGCAAACCAAGCAATGCGTCATGCCGTAGACAGTGGTGAGATGGATTTAGCGGGCACAAAGCACATTGCCTTCAACTACGAAACCGACATGTTGTTCCACGAAGACAATTTGCCTCTGCATGAAAATGGCATGATGATTACTGCGTTCGACCAAAGTGGAAACGTGATTGTCGATGAAACTTATTATTCGATTGGCGGCGGTTTTATCGCAACCGCTGACGAACTGCAAAATGGCACTCAAACCCAAGCAGTAGAAGTCCCATTCCCATTCAAAAATGCCGATGAAATGCTGCAACAAGCCGATAATAGTGGGATGAGCTTGGGTGGCATGATTCTGAAAAATGAAGCGGAGTTTGAAGGCTCTGACATTATTTCAGAGAAAGCGGATCAAATATGGCGAGTGATGAGTCGTTGTATGGAACGCGGCTTTGAAACCGAAGGCATTCTTGATGGTGGTTTGAACGTGACACGTCGTGCGCCTAATCTACTGAAAAAGTTAGAAGCGAATGCGGCGGTTGAAAACGACCCAATGGAAATCATGGATTGGATTAACTTGTTTGCGTTTGCGGTTAGCGAAGAAAATGCGGCTGGTGGCCAAGTGGTAACATCACCAACCAATGGTGCTGCGGGCGTTATTCCTGCCGTATTGATGTATTACCATCGCTTCATTAAAGAGTTGGATACTAAGCAGTTAAAAGACTTCTTAGCCGTATCAGGCGCGATTGGTATTCTGTACAAAACCAATGCTTCTATCTCTGGTGCGGAAGTTGGGTGCCAAGGTGAAGTAGGGGTGTCGTCTTCTATGGCGGCGGCTGGTTTAACGGCACTTCGTGGTGGCAGCAATGAGCAGATCTGCATTGCGGCGGAAATCGCAATGGAGCACTCGTTGGGTATGACTTGTGACCCAATTGGCGGCTTGGTTCAAGTGCCGTGTATTGAGCGAAATGCGATGGGCGCGATGAAAGCCATCAACGCATCACGCATGGCTTTGAAGCGTAATAGTAAATCTTTGATCTCGTTAGATAAGGTTATTGCGACCATGTATCAAACAGGCAAAGACATGAACAAGAAATATCGTGAAACGTCACTCGGTGGTTTAGCCTTGATCCATCTAGCTCACCCTTGTGAATAGCTAAGCTAGTTCAAGCAAGTAAATAGTAACGTTAAGCCCAGAGCTCTAGATTTCAGACATCTATCGCGGCTGGGCTTTTTGTTTTATGTGTTTTAGGGAGCTAATCTGAAATCGGTAATCGATAGCTGTTTTTCAACTCTTTCACCGAGATGTTCGATTGAATCGCACTCACGCCTTTCACTCGTCTGATCGAGCTAATGCGCTCAAAGTACTCTTCCAAATCTTTCGCCAACACTTGCACCATGTAATCGGCGCCGCCTGCAATGCAGTGACACATAGGAATCCAATCGGTTACCGCGACAAACTCTTCGAACGGTTCTGTGTTTTCAACTTCATGGTTACCCAAGGTCACAAGAGTAAAACCAGCCACATGAAAGCCTAATTTTTTACGATTCAGTTTGGCGGCATAACCATCGATATAGCCTGTTTCTTCCATGCGTTTCCAACGACGCCAGCATGGGGTTTCGCTGAGGTTGACCTTCTCTGCGAGCTTGCTGTTGCTCATGCGTCCGTCTTGCTGGATATGCTCTAAGATGGCGATATCTGTGTCATCTAACACTTCTTTGGTGGATTCTTTCTGTTTCATGACTATTTTTGAAAAGTCTTGCTCAAATTTGGATTAATATTAGCCTATATAGCAATTTAATTCCTAGTCGAATCTGTAAACTCTCTCCCTATAAATACTTTACTTATTAGGAGTGAGAGGAAATGAGCTCTCAATTAATGCTGGCGTTCTTGCTATTTTCAACATCAATTGCAATTACCCCTGGGGCAGGCAATATCGCATTACTTGGGATTTCAAGCCGTTATGGATTTGCTGCGACTTTACCTTTTATCTCTGGGAACGCTGTTGGCATCATCATCGTACTGGCAGGTTCTAGTGTCGGTTTGGTGAGCCTATTTACCCTTTATCCAGAGCTATACAACATTTTGAAATACGCGGGTGCGGCTTATTTGCTGTTCATGGCATGGTCGATTGCGAACATGCAAATCGAAGAAAGCACGACCGACAATCGCTCGGGCTTTATGTCAGGTGTGTTGGTGCAGGTGTTAAATCCTAAAGGTTGGATAGCGTCATTAACCGTGTTTTCACAGTTCATTACTCCGAATGCCGATTACTTGATTCAAGTCGTGACCATTATCGCGGGCATGGTGATTACCGGTGTGCCGTGCATGTTGGTGTGGGCGTATTGCGGCACCATGCTTAAAAAGTTGCTGCAATCACCAAAACAGATGATGTTTGTGAACCGTTGCTTGGGCGGAAGCTTAGCGATGGTGGTTGCCTTTATGCTTTATCAACCGGCGTAAATCACAAAGAAAAAAACCACTCCTAAATCCATAGGAGTGGCGTCTAAATGTCGACTAAGTCGTTAACAGTAAAGAATTAAGTTAACAAATATTTAAGGAACTTGAGTTAAAAGCTTTAAGCTTTTCAGTGTAAAGGTTAAGCGGTTTCAGCCTCTTTAACTGGAGCTGAGTTACGAATTAGGTGGTCAAATGCACCTAAGCTTGCTTTCGCACCTTCACCCATCGCAATGATGATCTGTTTGTAAGGTACAGTTGTCACGTCACCCGCGGCAAACACACCTTTCATCGATGTTGCACCATGAGCGTTAATTTCAATTTCACCGCGTGGTGAGAGCTCAACTTTCGAACCCTTCAACCATTCGCTGTTTGGCATCAGGCCGATTTGAACAAAGATACCTGCTAGTTCGATCTGTTTAAGTTCATCGGTGTTGCGGTCTTTGTATTCCAGAGCGGTTACACGGTTGCCATCACCAATCACTTGCGTTGTTTGCGCCATCTTGATGATTTCGATGTTTGGTGTTGCGTTTGCTTTGTCTATAAGTACTTGGTCGGCACGCAGTGTGTCTGCAAATTCAAGTACGGTTACGTGTTCAACGATACCCGCTAAATCAATTGCCGCTTCGATGCCTGAGTTACCACCACCGATAACCGCTGTTTTCTTACCTTTGAACAATGGACCATCACAGTGTGGGCAGTAAGCGACGCCTTTATTGCGGTACTCTTGCTCACCCGGAACGTTCATTTCACGCCAGCGAGCACCGGTACTTGTGATAACTGTGCGAGCTCGTAGTGTTGCGCCGCTCTCTAGCTCAACGTGGATGTAGCCGTCTTCTGTGTCTTCTGCCGCGATGATGTTTGCAGCGCGCTGTTCAGTCATCACTTCGACACCGTACTCTTTTACGTGCTCTTCAAGGCTTGCCACTAATTTAGGGCCAGTTGTCGCTTTCACTGAGATAAAGTTCTCAATCGCCATGGTATCCATCACTTGACCACCGAATCGGTCAGCAACCACACCTGTGCGAATGCCTTTACGTGCAGCATAAATTGCCGCTGAAGAACCTGCCGGGCCGCCGCCGACAACCAATACATCAAACGGTGCTTGTTGGTTTAGGTTTGCTGCTTTCTTTTCCGCTGCGCCTGAATCAACCTTGTTCAGGATCTCTGCCAGTGACATACGACCTTGACCAAATAGCTCACCATTAACGAACACACTTGGTACTGCCATGATGTCGCGAGACTTCACTTCATCTTGGAATGCTGCGCCATCAATCATTGTTGTCTTAACCAGAGGGTTAATCGCCGACATCATGTTGAATGCCTGAACCACTTCTGGACAGTTTTGGCATGAGAGTGAGATGAAAATCTCTACATTAAGCTCTTGGTCGAGCTCTTTAATTTGCTCGATTACGTCCGCTTCAAGCTTGATAGGGTGACCACCACTATGAAGCAGTGCTAGAACCAGTGACGTAAATTCGTGACCCATTGGCAAACCGGCAAAACCGATCGCTGTGCCTTTCTCTTGGTTCACTACCTGCATGATTGGGCTACGCGTGCTTGCGCTATCATCGCGAGTCACTTCAATCTTGTCGGTCAAAGACGCGATGTCATTCGCCAGATCTTGAAGTTTGTTTGCGGTGTCGCTGCCATCCAGGCTAAGGACTAACTGAACATTGGTTTTTAGGTTTTCTAGGTATGCTTTTAGCTGCTGCTTCATTGCTTGATCTAACATAATCGTGCCTGCTCTTAAATTCTGTGTCTTGGTATTGACCAATACCTTCTTGCTGAAAAAGGAAAATAAAAAGGGGGCGCAAGTCGGCAAATATTGTGGTGTTGATGTTTTGAAAGGGTGGCGCGCGACTGCCCTTTAGGAGGGGGGCCGAAGCGCGCCTGTAGAACCGTTTAGCTATTCTTGTTAGCTAGGCTTAGATTAAATCTTGCCTACTAGGTCTAGAGATGGAGCTAGAGTCTCTTCGCCTTCTTTCCATTTAGCTGGGCAAACTTCACCTGGGTTAGCGGCTACGTATTGTGCTGCTTTAACCTTACGTAGTAGGTCTTCTGCGTCACGGCCGATGCCTTCAGCTGTGATTTCCATTGCTTGGATAACGCCTTCAGGGTCGATTAGGAACGTTGCACGGTCTGCAAGGCCTTGACCTTCACGCATAACGTTGAAGTTATTTGTGATGTTGCCAGTTTGGTCGCCTACCATGAAGTATTCGATAGTGCCGATTTTGTCAGAAGTATCGTGCCATGCTTTGTGAGAGAAGTGAGTGTCAGTTGATACTGAGTAAACTTCTACGCCGCGAGATTGAAGCTCTGCGTATTTGTCTTGTAGGTCAACTAGCTCAGTTGGACATACAAATGTGAAGTCTGCTGGGTAGAAGAAGAATACAGCCCACTTGCCTTTAACGTCTTGCTCAGTGATTTCTACGAATTCGCCGTTTTTGAATGCTGTTGCGTTGAATGGTTTGATTTCTGTGTTGATCATGTTGGACTCTCTTTCTAATTTGTAGTGTTTAACGCTATCCCGCGTCGATGTAGATATATTGCATTGCCACCGAAAATTAGTGAAATCGGACATTTCTATAGATTCAATAGGCGAATCCTATCTTCGAAAGGAAAAGGCTATCGGTAAAAGCTATCAACAAAAACGATTAACAAAAGCCATCAAACATCAGCAACCCCCAATTTGAGTAGCTATGCTCTTTAGGTTGTTCTCTATATTGGGCTTACCTCTATTGGCGTGCGTATCTATGTGTCTATGTAGGTAAGGGTAGATATGGTTTCTTTACGTGAGTTGAGTGTCATACCAAACTGTAAATAACAAAATGTTATCATTAATATAAATTATGATAATTTCATTTAATCAGTGTGTCTCCATATACTCTCTCCATCGAAACGAAACACCGAAGCAAGTCTTCGAAAAATACAGAATTTAAAACGAATTTGGAGAAAGTTATGAAAATGAATCACGTAGGCATCATGGTTGGCGACATGGACCAAGCAGTTGAGTTTTACACGAAAGCTTTAGGTCTAAGAATCGTAATGAACAACACTAAAGTGATGGAAGAGCGCGAATCAGCAATCGGCCGTATGTGTATCGCTGTGTTCGGTGAAGGCTTTAAAGGCTTCAACATTGCTCACCTAGTAACATCTGATGGTATCGGTGTTGAGCTGTTCGAAATGAAAGAGCGCCAAGAGCGTCACGAAGTTGATTTCTCTCGCTTAGGTATCTTCCACTTCTGTCTACAGCTTCCAAAAGAGCAGTTTCATTCAGCGATTAAGCGTGTTGAAGAGTTTGGCGGTAAGGTTCGTATGGACATCATGCGCTACCACCCAGAAGACGAACTAAAACAAGCACAAATGGTTTACCTAGAAGACCCGTTTGGCAACCTGTTCGAATTCTACTCGCACTCATACGAAGATACGTACGCGACTGATTACGAGTAATCGCGTTACTACCTTCCATAAGGTAGAAAAGCCGAAACACCCCTAAAGAGGATTGGTAGAGATACCAATCCTTTTTTTGTTTGTGCTTTTTGGGGAAGGGGAGATGTGCTGTTTTCAGGGAGCACAGCTGCCACAATGACGGATTATTGGCCTTCGATTTTTACGCATCGAACCGAGAACATATAGTCTTTCGAACTTGTTGCTCTCCGTATTTCACCTTTATGCGTATTCCACCAAGCGTAAGCAAGTGTTCGGATAATCCCTTTTTTGTCGGATGCGCTGCTCGCAGTCCAAAACTCGGTGTAAGCACCTTCAGTGATATACCACCCATTCCATTTTACGCCTGCAGGTCTAGCAAAGAAGTTCTGTTTATTGACAATAGATGGGTCGACTTTGGAAAATGGTCCATCTGCTTGAGCTTCTTTGAGTTGCAAACCTAACTTTTTCTCACCCCCACGCCAACCGTTTTGGTGTACTTCTTCCTCAGGCATACCGATGGCCAGTTCCAACTTTTTCCAATCCTTATCGGTGGCCACTCGCCAGCCGGGTGGGCAAAGGTTTCGTTGATCTGAAGCGTCATGCCAATTGTATAAACGTCCGTATTTTAATAGGTTTTCTTGATCATCTTTTGGGATCACGCCAGATCTTACCGGGCTACCATCTTGGAACTGAGTGCTTCTCAAGCTTTCCGCTAACCAAACCTGTTCACCGATAGTAACGGTGCGATAAGTGTTGCCTTCCGCGTCTTGAACCGTATCCGTCAGTTGGTATAACTCTTTGTTGATGTCGTTAGCCGATGATGTGGCAGCAATAACCATACTGACTCCTATAGATGAAATTAGCTTTTTCATGATGAATAACCCGTCGTAATCTTATGGGGTTACTTTAACTCTCATGTTGAGCTAAAAATAGGCGATATGCTCTCTAAAACATGCCTATTTATCTCATTTAGTATGGTGGAGAGATTCAATAGTCAGTTTGTTTTATTGCTATGCGATGTTTTCAATTAGTTGCTTCGATTGGCTCCACTGCTTAGGTGACTGGCCATACACACGTTTAAACTCACGACTAAATTGAGAAGAGCTGACGTACCCAACTGCCATCGCCGCTTCATTGACATTCTTACCCGCAGCTATTTTCATCGCCGCATTATTCAAGCGCATCGACTTCATAAATTGGATCGGTGACATTCGGGTCGCTTGTTTGAATTTTCGGTGGAATACCGCTCGGCTCATCCCGACATGCGATGCAAGCTCATCAATCGTGACGTTCTTTGTCAGGTTCAACGATAAATACTCAATTGAACGAGCAATTTCGTTACCAATACCAAACGCGCCTCGTACTGAAAGACCAGCCTCACCTTGTAAGACAGCATAATAGAGCTCTCTTAAACGACTCTCGCCGAGAATGGCCGTTCCTGCTTTATCGTCTCCTAACTGAATGAGTCGAAGTAGAGCATCAGAAAAAGTGTCGTCCCAATTGGCGAGTGATAACCCTTGAGGTTGTGGGCTACCTTTAGGGACCTTGACCGCGCCGCTGACGCTCTCCATTGCGATAGCTAACTCGGTCATCACTTTGGTATCGAGTGAGATAGCTACCCCTAACAATGGATTTTCAGGTGTCGCTGCTGGCGTACCCGCCTCAACAGGCATGGAGACTGAGCAGCACAGGTACTTACTGCTGTCATAGATGTACTTATCGCCATCGAGTATTGCTTCTTTACTGCCGCTTAAAATCACGATTAGCGTTGGTTCATAGACGGCGGGAGCACATGGAATAGCTTGAGTTACCTTAAATAGGCGAACTCCCTTTATACCCGTTTCGAGCATGCCATCTTCCGTTATGCGACTTTCTACTAGCTGCTTAATTTTCTGCTTCATTAACCTGCACCGTAAATTCGATCTGATACAAATAGGCATATTTTTGAGATTAATTCGCCTATTTATTAATCTCTGTGAGAGTTATAGTAACTTCAGACAACAATACTACCGCTGATAGGTGCATGCAAACTGCTTTCGTGTTTTATCAAAAGCTCAATCTAGGTCTGGTCGTTATATCGAAAAGGCTTGGTGGAGATAAGTGGTTTTAAAATAAAGAGTTGGAAAAAGAACATGTTAAAAAGCTTCATTGTCACATTGGTTACGCTGTCTTTGATGGCCTGCTCAACACCTAATGTTTATAACGATCTCAATGCAATACCTTCTACGGAAACGGGTGAGCATGAACTCGGTATTGCGTTTGGCGGTGGTGGCGTTCGTGGGTTTATGCACCTAGGCGTGATCAAAGCCTTGGCAGAGGAGGGCATTGCCCCTGATGTGGTGAGCGGCACCTCTGCGGGTTCGATTGCTGCGACTCTATATGCTTCAGGGCTGAGTTATGAAGAGATGGAACTCGCGATAGAGAAAGTTGGCATGTCTGACATCGCCGATTTTGTCTTTTCTTCAAAAGGCTTGGTGAATGGCAAGAACTTGTCAGAATGGATAAACAGCCAAGTGACGTATGATGACCTGTCTGATATGCCAATGCCTGTCGCGCTTACCGCGACCAATATGACATCGAGAGAGACCGTTATTATTCGTTCGGGTAACCCGGGGCATGCTGTTCAAACCTCATCAACCATTCCCGGCGCATTTGTACCCGTTGAAAACCAAGGTGATATCTTAGTTGATGGCGGTATTTTTAGTGTTGTGCCTGTTTACGCGGCTAAAGATCTCGGTGCTAAAAAGGTGATAGCCGTTGATATCTATTGTCACAATCAAATCACGCCAGAAGTCTCGGCGAGCAAGATTACGCTTGCGGCTTTTCGCATGCAAAGCTGTCGTCTGTCTGAGCAAGAGCTAAACAGTGCCGATGTGGTCATTAGACTGGACTATGAACCGAATGGAAGTGCGGCTTTTAATGAAAAAGAACAAGCGATACAAGCGGGTTATCTAGCTGCAAAAGAGGCGATGCCTGAGATAAAGGCGATGCTCTCCATCTAGCGGCGGAGATATTGCTGAAACACTGTTTGGCTCAAACTCCGGTTAACTGAGATTTAAACGTTTAGAAAGGATTGGTAGAGATACCAATCCTTTTTTGTGTTTGTGGGACTTAATTTAGGAACATCGGATAAACCGTCGGGTGCACTAAAACAAGCCGACAATGTTGCTCTTTAGTGCAGCATATCCTTGATGGAAAACTTAACTGGTTGATAAATATAATGTTAAACCATTGGCATATATGTTGCTCTATTCCCTTTTGTAAATTGTATACAATAAAAAATACATTAAGGAAGTCACATGGAACAGAACAGTGAATTGATCTACGGGTTAGACGATCGACCTTCAGTTAAAGCAGCCAGTTACGCGGCACTGCAGCATGTATTAGCCAGTTTTGTTGGTATTATCACCCCCACGCTTATTATCGGTGGTGTTTTAGGGTTGGGTGAACACATCCCTTATTTGATCAGCATGGCACTGATGGTGTCTGGGGTAGGTACCTTTATCCAAGCCAGAAAAATAGGGCCAGTTGGCGCAGGGATGATCTGTGTCCAAGGGACCAGCTTTGCGTTCTTAGGTTCTGTCTTAGGTGCGGGTTTTCTTGTTAAAGCAAATGGAGGTGGGACGGATGAAATGCTGGCGACCATTTTTGGCGTTTGTTTCTTCGGTGCGTTTATCGAAATTGTCCTATCGCGTTTTATCGAAAAGTTGAAAGTGGTGATCACCCCAGTTGTAACCGGAATCGTTATCACCACAATTGGCATCTCTTTGATTAAAGTTGGCGTTACAGATATTGCTGGTGGCGTTGGCGCCGAAGATTTTGGCTCTGGAAGCAATCTGATGTTGGGTGCCATCGTCCTCGGAACCATAGTCGCGCTTAACCTGAGTAACAATAATATGGTTAGGCTGTCGTCGATTTTAGTTGGGTTGGTAGTTGGCTGGGGCGTTGCCATTTTGATGGGTAAAGCGTCTATGGTTTCTTTTGCTTCTCAACCGCTATTGAGTATTCCTGTCCCATTTAAATATGGCTTCGCTTTTGATTGGCAAGCCTTCCTGCCTATCGCTTTTATTTACTTGATTACTGTTATAGAAACTACGGGTGACCTTACCGCCAACAGCATGTTCTCAGGGCAGCCGGTTAAAGGGCCTAAATACCTCAATCGACTCAAGGCTGGCGTGCTGGGTGACGGCGTGAACTCACTTATCGCTGCGGTATTCAATACTTTTCCGAACACGACTTTCAGCCAGAACAACGGTGTGATCCATTTTACGGGGATCGCGAGTCGCTACATCGGCTATTTCATTGCCGCGATTCTTTTTCTGTTAGGGCTATTTCCCATCTTAGGTGCGGTATTAATGACGATTCCAAAGCCAGTCTTAGGCGGGGCGACATTAGTGATGTTCGGTACGGTTGCTGCGGCGGGCATCAAAATCATCGCTAATGAGAAACTGGATCGCCGCAGAATCATGACGATAGCCATCTCACTAGGCTTAGGGCTTGGTGTCATGCTGGTACCAGATTTATTGAAAGAAGCACCCAAGCTAGTGCAAAGCATATTTGGCTCACCTGTAACCATGTCTGGTATTGCCGCGCTAGTGATTACCGGGTTGATGTCATTGGTGCCTGAAACAAAAGCCAAGCCGATCTCGGATGCAGTTCAAACCAGTAAAGCGTAACGGGGTTCTTCGTGCTGAACTAAGGATGTTTAACTAGAGCCACATGACATATGTGGCTCTGAACTTTAACTTATTGTGTGACGTGTTGGCATCTCACTTAATTTGGTAAATAACATAAAATTATCATTAATATAAATTATGATAATTTCAGTTAATCAGCGTGTCTCCATATACTCTCTCCATCGAAACGGAAGACCGAAGCAGTCTTCGAAAAATACAGAATTAAAGAGAATTTGGAGAAAGTTATGAAAATGAATCACGTAGGTATCATGGTTGGCGACATGGACAAAGCAGTCGAGTTTTACACGAAAGCTTTAGGTCTAAGAGTCGTAATGAACAACACCAAAGTGATGGAAGAGCGCGAATCAGCAATCGGCCGCATGTGTATCGCTGTGTTCGGTGAAGGCTTTAAAGGCTTCAACATTGCTCACCTAGTAACATCTGATGGCATCGGTGTTGAGCTGTTCGAAATGAAAGAGCGCCAAGAGCGTCACGAAGTTGATTTCTCTCGTCTAGGTATCTTCCACTTCTGTCTGCAGCTTCCAAAAGAGCAGTTTCATTCAGCGATTAAGCGTGTTGAAGAGTTTGGCGGTAAGGTTCGTATGGACATCATGCGTTACCACCCAGAAGACGAACTAAAACAAGCACAAATGGTTTACCTAGAAGACCCGTTTGGCAACCTATTCGAATTCTACTCTCACACATACGAAGACACGTACGCGACTGACTACGAGTAATAGCGTTACTACCTTCCATAAGGTAGAAGAACCGAAACACCCCCTAAAGAGGATTGGTAGAGATACCAATCCTTTTTTTGTGTGCTTTTTAAGTGTTCCATCATAGGGGGTGGTTATTAAATCAACAGCTTTAAGGCTTTGTTAAAGTTAACGTTTTGAAGATAAAACCTTTCATGAATATGACTGAAGCGAGCGTGCTTCATGAAAACATTGCGGAATCACACTGGTGATAGCCTTCGCTGAGAACTCATAATACTCAGTTCAATACGGCTGAACCGCACTACAATGAAAATAGATAAACATTACATGAAGAAGAACTACTCAAATAGCATGAAAAAACTAAACATTATCTTTGCCGCTTTTCTTATTACTTTGCTTGCCGGATGCTCGTCACATGCGGCCGTCGATACTTCAAAAACAAAGGGCTATGCCAATTCACATGCGCTTGTGGGAGTGGCTTCTTGGTATGGCGATAAATTCCACGGAAAACTGACAGCAAGTGGTGAAACGTATAATAAAAACGCCTATACAGCCGCTCATAAAACCTTGCCATTTGGGACTATCGTGAGAGTGACCAATACAGCCAATAACAAGTCTGTCGATGTCAAAATTAACGATAGAGGTCCTTACGTAAAAGGCCGAGTGATTGACCTTTCGCACAAAGCATTTTCTCAAATTGGTGACGTCAAGAAAGGCGTAGCAACAGTCAAAATTGAGATCATTGATGACAGTAACACCTTTCGATACAAACACTAGAATCCCCTCCTATCCTCCCCTTGGTTTACATCTACGCTCCCTTACCAGTCGTGGGAAAGGGGAGGAACAGAACCTCGATCTCGATGATTGAATATCACATTTATGCTTACTCAATAAGGCTGCTTAGTAGCCTTTTTGTGCCTTTCGATAATTCATTCCAATAAGATTATCTCATTTCTAGTATGTGGGTTGATGATGTTATGTGGTCAATAAATCAGTGCCTTAGCTTTCTTGTCATTAGGGTTCATTGAAATTCATTGTGAAATAATGAAAAGCTGAACTAATCCCAAATTGGTTGTGGCGGGAGTGTAATAGAAAGGGGGGCTCAGTCCAAATTGACGGGGAGAAGAAGAGGGAAATTACATTTCGTTACTCACTGAAGTAAATCTGAAATATTGGTGACACGGTTCTGAAATTTTTGGTGTTTAGCTTATGGAGTTCTATATCGAATTCAAATAAGGAAATACCCGTGAAGCTAACCCCTGTCGTTGCAGCCGTAATTATGTCTTTCAGTTCAGCAAGTTTTGCTTTTAGCTTGCAACAAGCTGCTAATGAAAACAGTGAAGATCTCGTATGGACAGGGCACCTAAGCCCAGATAGCGACACGGTAATGTCTGCGATGCTCGCGGCTCATATCTATGGCGGTACAGCGACAGTACCAGAGCCGATTAATCCAGAATCCACCTTCATCTTGAACTACTGCAATGCTGAATCACCACGCGTAGAGACAGATTACTCTTCATACCGAGTGGGGCTGGTGGATTTCAACCAAGTCACTCAACTAGCGCCAACCATTGACCAATCATCCATTGTTGCTGTGGTTGATCATCACGCAATTGGTGGCTCGCCGATTAACACACCACAAATTGTCGAGATGGATATTCGAGGCTGGGGATCGGCTGCGACAATTTTGGCTGACAATGCTGAAAAGCTGGATGTGACCCTACCTAAACACCTTGCTTGTGTCGGCTTAGGCGCAATCCTTTCTGATACTGTGGTATTCCAATCATCAACCACGACTGAGTACGATCGTGAATACGCAGAGAAACTGGCAAAGGTTGCAGGCATTTCAGATATCGAAGACTTCGGCCAACAGATGTTGATTGCTAAGTCGGATCTTAGCCATCTTTCTTCTGAAACCATTCTGACTCTGGACTACAAGAATTTTAAGTACGGTGGCAAACAGGTGGGCATCGGTGTGGCTGAAACATTAACCGCTCAACAACTGATTGATCGTAAAGACGAGCTTTTGGCAGCGATGAAGTCTTATAAAGAAGAGAATGGCTTAGATCATCTGTTCTTCTCCATCACCGACACTAAGAACAAAGAAGCAAACTTACTTTGGGTGGATGAAAGTGACTACCAAGTCATCAAATCGGCTTTCAACGCTGAACCAACAAGCGATATGTTGACGTTAGAAGGCGTCACTTCGCGTAAGCGTCAGATTGGCCCTGCAGTTCAAAAGGCAATTGAGAGCTTGTAAGTTTTAAGAGAGCTTTAGAAGGGATTGGTAGAGATACCAATCCCTTTTTGTTTTTGGGTGTGCTGAATTAGATTTGGACAGCAATGAGTTAACAACCAAAAGATTGCTCGAGATCTACTGATTCTCGCGTAACCTTTTCTTCTTACTGGTGCGCTTTCTTTCTTATTGGCTTTAAAGCTTTCATAATTGATGACTGTTTCCACATACCAACACCTGTCAAAGCAAGCGCGGGTATTAGAACCCATAGCGTAGCTGTAATATATGCTTCATAGCTTCCTAAGGGGGAATAAAACGCCGCACCAACAAATAGCGCTAACGCTATGTGCACCCATCTCAAAATTATTCTTATGTTTTTACCATTCATGATGCTTTCCTTGTGCTGTTATTTTAAGTTCTATGATAAAGCTGCTTTATCTATAGTTTTTATAATTGCGACAAGCGGTGTTTACAGAGCGTGAGTTGCTCCATCTAAAGGTGAATGGGAAAAATTCATTACAAGTACCAAAAATAGACACTTGAATATCTAATTGAGCAACCCCGTGTTAGCCCAGCCTCAAATCCCCTCCTAGCCTCCCCTTAATCAGCATCTTCTGTCCATTGCAGTTTTAGGAAAGGGGAGGAACAGAATACCGATCGTGACATGTGCAGCTGTACGTTCAGCGCTAAAGAAGGTTCTCCCCCTCGTTCGTCAGTCTGCAGAGGTTGATGAACTTGGTTTGAGGGGGAGTTAGAGGGGGAGGGGGTTTCAAAATCGACGAAAACACGGCAGCCTATCAGCTATTGAAAGCAGTGTGATTGCGCCTGATATGAATGGAATGCACATACGTTTCAATTGAAAGATTCAGCGTTCTAAGACTCACAACGTATAGGCGTTATTCGATTCCAACCACTCTTTTACCGCTCGGTTAAAAGTGACCAACTTCTGCGGTGTTACTCTTCTTTGAGCATAGATGAGGCTTAGCTTTTGGGCTTTTATCGACCATTCTGGGAATACGTGAATAAGCTCACCTTGCTTGAGCTGCTCTTCAACTTGATAGAACGGCAAGCTGGCGACACCTATCCCTTGCATCGCCAACTCTAAAATTGAACTGTAGGTATTCGAGCTAACGCTTCCAGTTACTTCAACATGGTAGGTTTGCTCGCCATTGATCAACTCCAGCTGATTCCAACGTTCATTTTGACTGTTAAGAATGAAGCTGCATTTATGGATGTCTTTGGTGGTGGCGAGTGGGTTAGTTGATACGTAATCCGCACTGCAAACGAGAACATTGCGGATATGCCCAAGATCGTTGGCAATCACATCATTAGGCAGTTCATCGTAGGCTCTAAAAGCAATGTCAAAGTCGCCAGATTCTATCTTCTTTTTCATCGGCCCAAAGTCGAGAATCAAATCTACTTTTGGATACTCTTGCTTGAAAGTAGGGATGATATGACGACAAAGCGCACGCCCAAACTCTATCGGTGCGGTAATTTTTAAATCGCCTGCCACTTCCTGCGTCATGTCTAAGACACGCATTTCCGCTTCGATTGCTAATAGTTGAATTTGCTTCGCTTTCGAATACAACTCTTCACCCACTTCTGTGAGGCTGATAGAACGAGTCGTTCTGTGAAACAGCTTAGAATTCAATGTTTCTTCGAGTCGTTGTACATGCCGAGATACCAAACCTTTCGACACATCCAATACTTCAGCGGCCTTGGTGAAGCTTTGCTCTTCGGCGACAGTCAAGAAGGTCTGCATATAAATCAAATTCATCATTAACACCATTTAGTAAACAGTGAAGTCATTTTGTACTGTTTTTCTCACTCCTTCAAGAAACTAAGATTCAAAACGTAAACAGAAAGGAGAAGAACAATGAACAAATTACTACTTATTACCGCTGCAATGGCTGCCTCTATGAATGTTTCAGCTGCCTCTGTTGTAGAAAGCAACCCAACACTGGTTGGAGACTCATTCGGCTTTGTTGAAGGCCCAACATGGGATGTGGAACATCAACGTTTCTTGTTTAGCGATATTCCAAATAACACAACCTACTCTTACGATCTTAACGGCAAGTTGAGCGTTTTTGATGATAATTCTGGCTATGCCAATGGTCTCGATATCGATGCCAAAGGTAACCTGTGGGCTGCTCGCCATGATAGAAAGTTGTCGTACCGTCAGGGCAACGGAGAGAAAGTGATTGTCGCTGCAACGTATAACGGCAAGCTGCTCAATAGCCCGAACGATTTAACCGTTAACAGCGATGGCAGCGTGTGGTTCACCGATCCTCCGTTTGGTATTCAAGGTTACGGCCCAGCAAAGGCAGAACCAGAGCAACCGGTTAACGGCGTTTATCGTTATTTAGATGGTGATCTAAAGTTGATCACTGGAGAGTTCAAGCTACCAAACGGCATCGCTTTTTCTTCTGATGAATCTTCGTTATACGTTGCCGACACATCTGATGGCTGGGTATACCGATTTGATGTTGATGGACAGTCACTCAGCAATAAGACTCAGTTTGCTCAAGTGAAGGCGGAGTCTGGCTCTGAACCTATGGTTGATGGTGTCGCTGTTGATGCCGATGACAACCTATTTGTTGCAGCGCACGGTGGCGTGGGTGTGTTCGATAAAGACGGTAAGCAGATAGACTTCATTGCTATTGATGCGGGCCATATCAGCAACCTAGAAATTGGCGGGAAACAGCAAGACTTACTGATGGTAACTGCATACAACAAAGTGTTGGTGTTCAAGCTTAAGTAACACCTTATACAAACGAAACCAAAAAGGGACGGGTAGAAATACCGGTCCCTTTTCTAGTTTGAATAAGTCGAAAGTGGGTTAGCTCAATACGCAGTAATGATGCTGCCGACGATTAAGGCTTAGGCTGATTGGCTTCTATATCTAGGGCCGTTTGATTTGGCCTGCTGAAGTACTTCTTCCATTTTATTGGCATCATAGGAATGACGATGAGGCTAATGCCGACAAGGGTCAGCATGTCTGGAATCTCGTCAAACCACATCACGCCAAATAGGGTCACAAACACCAACCCCGAATATTCTGCGAGCGCAATTTGGTTTGCTGGCGCTTTTTTATAAGCCACCACCACAAGGGCATGGTATCCAAGAACGAATAGGTTGATTGCCATAATCCACCCAACATGACGCCATTCAATCGCCGCCCATGCAGGCAGAGCAAGAGCCAACGCCAGCGGCAGAGTCATTACACTGGTCCAAAATAGTGTCGAGATAATGTGTTGTTCTGCGTGAAGACGTTTAATCAAAATATTGCCGACGCCCATTGCGAGCGCACTGCCTAAGCCTGCAATAGCGGCCCAGTGAAATTGCTCTGGACGCAACACGATTAACACACCCACGAAACCAATCAATGTCGCCACCACTTTTGATGATTTCGGCTTCTCTTTCAATAAAACAATAGAAAGCGGGAGCATAAGAATAGGTCCAACATAGAACATCGCATTTGCGGTCGCCAAGGTGAGGTGTGTGATGGCAATCATTGCGCAGCCACTTCCCACTAGGATGAATTGAGCCCGCAAGAAGTTGATGCGACAACCACCTTGCATGCGCGTCTCTTTGGGTAGCTTTAGCCAAAAAGGAAGCAGCAACATCACGCTCAATAGCTGGCGGATAAACACATATTGGAACGTGGGCACTTCACCGTTCAGCACTTTGAGTGAGACGTCTGAAAAGGAGGCGAGCAGGTTTGCGAATACTAAGAGCAAAATCGCGTGGTTGGTGGCTTTGGTCATACAGAAACAGCGCTATATATTTGTCATACAATTATGGGCGCACATAATACATGAGAATCGAAAATATGTAAGAACAAAAACCAAGTAAGAACAATGTCGTTCGATGCTTAGTGATATGGGGGGCGAGATCTGTTGTTACGACCTGAGTTCAGTAGGAGAGTGTCCAGTCCAGTTTTTGAATGCTCGACTGAATGCGCTCGAGTCTGAAAAGCCGAGTTCGTGAGCCACATAGGTAATATTGCCGTCGTTCTGATTCAGTAGCGTCATGCTCAGTTCAAGACGGTATTTATCGAATAAGCGACGAAAGCTCACACCTTGTTGTTTAAGTTTACGATTGAGGGTTCGAGGGCTGATGTGAAGATTATTCGCCACGCTATCTAGGTTGGTGTCTTTCACCGCGAGCACCTTGAACGTTTCATTCACTTTGTAGATCAAGTTAGTTTTTAACGTATTTTCCATCTGTTGATCGGCGATTCGTACTAACTCTGCATGAAAGTCGGCTTGGAATTGGCGAGGTTTCGCCTGGACAAGATCGTTAGGAAAAAGGAGATAACGGGCGGGGAAGCCCTCCTTCATTTCAACATTAAAGACACGCTCATAGATGCTCAAGAACTCATCACCGATGGTGTTCTTGTGGATGTGAATGGCGAGCTTTTGATTCGGCGCATTAAGGTATCTGCGAACGAGCTTGATCATAATGCTGAAATAGAGCCCTAAGCTGATGTGTGTCATCAGTGTCGTTTCATCAATGTACTCGGGTGTGACGCCCCAAAGCTCGACTTCACCACTCTCTGTTTCACGACTGAAAATTTTCAGTAGCGGATGTATATGAATGGAGTATCGACTCAACAGTTGGCAAAAGCTGGCGAGATCTGGCGCGGTGAGCATGGCCATTACCGGCGCGCCCATTTCAAGCTCATCGAAGTAGCGAGCAGATTCATCAAATAGGTCGATCAGTTCATGGTCAAAGCGTTGGTAGATATTGGTGATGGCGGTTTGAAGCTGATAAGCCGAGATCGATTCGGCGGAGCAAAGTTGTTTGTAGACCTCTGCTCCCGACCAGATATCGCTGCTGTCTCCAATTCTAGCCTGAATAGCAGAATCTAAAGTTTTAAACCAAAATATGGGCAATTGAGTACTAAAACTTTCCACCATAACTCCCTGTTATTGCTGGCGATTGAAGAGTGTTCTTCTCGGTAATATGTCCAAATTAAAGGATTTGTTTGCGGGTTACAAGCAATGAAAATCTCAGTTCAACCTTAGAATTTGTAATCAACACCGACTGAAACCACATATTGCGATGATTGGTAATACTCAATGTTTGAATTCGTTGTCTTCGCGCCGAGTAGTGACACCAAAGACCAGTTTTTCGCATCAAAGATATTGGCATATTCATAGGCAACGAAGGCGCCAAAGTCTTTGTCTTCACGTATCTTATTAAAGATCGGGTTCTCTTTGTCATAGCTGCGTTTTGCTGCATTGAGTGTTAAAGCAAGACCATGATTTCCAAACCTTTTCGCCAGGTTGATTTCTGCGCCAAGGCTCAAGAACGACAGTGCATCACCCTCAGAATCTGAAGAGAAAACATTCATTGAAGGTGTGAGAATGCCTGACCCATCTTTCAAGAAGTACTGATAACCAGACTTGAGATAAAAGTACTTTCGTTCTCGAATCATCAATGCGCGTTCTTCGTCAGTTAAACCAAGCCCCTTTAGGCCAGTGTTTTCTTTTTTAACGTCTGACTCACCAGAAGCGACATCGAGATTAAAGTTCGAACCCATTATTCTTGAAAGCTGCATTCGAACCACAGTGCCTGTGAGGTCGGTTTCTTTCCTATTTGAGTCAACAGCATAAGGGTCATCCCATACTTCGCCTGATATCAGAGTCGGCAAGATAGAAAAATCGACCACCATTCCGCTTTCCACTTGCTGCCTATATCCAATTTCAAATGCCAGCGTACCAGTGATGATGTCGTCTCTTGAGGTGCCTAAGAAAAACTGTTTGTGATTCAAAGCGCCAAAGGTGTATTGCACCGAACCCAAAACAGCGACCATTCCCTCGGCTTCCGTGTTACCCGACGACATTAAATCGGCTTGAGATTGATGATTGCTTTGACCAACATCGAGGTTACTTGAGTTTGCGGTGAAGCCAGTTAGGAAGGTCATGTTGCCACTGAAGCCTTCGCTTGGTGCTAGAGCTGCGAATGAGTGTGGCGCAAGCGTCAGGCTTGCCAAGAATAGGAAAATAATATGTTTCATCAATAGACTCGTACTTAAATGATTTTCTAAATTGAATTGCTTGTTAAAGCGCAATCGGGGCTTTTCTGTTTGCCCAAGGCTTGGCGTGTTCTAGTTGATAGGCCAATTCAAATAACAGGCGGTCGTTGCCTCTTGCTGCGGAAAAGTGGCTACCAACAGGAAGGTTCTGCTTGTTCCAATACAAGGGAACCGACATCGCCGGATTGCCAGCCACGTTTTCGATTGGCGTGTAGGACATCAATTTCTCTGAACGTGCCCATATCTCTTTGCCGGAGTGCGCTTTCTGGTCGAAATATTCGATGTCCAAAGGAACATGGTTTGCACAAGGGGTGAGCCATATATCGATGTTTTTAAAGAACTCTCGGTTGTGATTGATCGCGAAGTTTCGGCATCGTTCTTGAGAGTCGATATACAAGCTAGGAGTGGCTTTTAAGCGTGCTTGCATCGTACGAGCTAAATAGACGACGTTGTCGCTCACTTTGTCTGGCATCGATTCTAGCGGCATCCCTAAGCGGTCGAATTGCTCAGCAAAGCTTGCCATCTTGTTGCCAAATACGCCCATGTAGTTACGCATGAACACATCGCCATTTTGGATTGGTTGTTCAACTTCGATAACGATATGCCCAAGGCTTTCGAGCAAAGAGACCGTAGAGCGAATGGCTGCGAGCGTATTTTCATCAGGAAGCCTGCCGTGGATATCTTTGAGGGTGACGCCAATCTTTATCTGACGGTTAAGAGAAGCATTAACCATTCCTATTGGGGTTCGAGGAAAAGGCGTCTCAAAGTTATTTTTTGTATGATGCTCTGTAACTGAAACTGCCAAAGCAGCGTCACGAACGGTTCTCGACATAAACGATTGATGGGTAAAACCTTCGTTTGTTGAGCCGTCAGTTAGCCCTGAGATCAAAGATTCTCGACTTGGTTTAAAGCCAAAAATACCAGTTGCTGAAGCAGGCATGCGAGAAGAACCGCCGCCATCAGTAGAGTGCACTAAGGTTACATAGCCAGCTGCAATCGCCGCTGCGCCACCGCCAGTTGATGAGTGAACACCTCGGCTTAGATCCCATGGGTTGCGCGTCGCGCCATAAAGGGAGTTCTGGGTGCAGCCTAGTGTCATCATCTCAGGGATGTTCGTCATGCCAATGGTGTTCAGCCCTGCATTTTGAGTCGCACGAATAAACCAAGAGGTCGCATTAGGTTTTCTGCCTTGGTTTAGCTTCGAACCCAGGGTGCATTCAAGCCCAACAACATCAACGCAGTCTTTCACCAAGAAAGGCACGCCAGCAA
The DNA here is from genome assembly GCF_041472995.1 of Vibrio sp. 10N.261.46.A3. Classification (NCBI taxonomy): domain Bacteria; kingdom Pseudomonadati; phylum Pseudomonadota; class Gammaproteobacteria; order Vibrionales; family Vibrionaceae; genus Vibrio; species Vibrio sp. 10N.261.46.A3. The sequence continues at coordinate 119,052 of NZ_JBFRRH010000025.1, forward strand.
AGGGTGAGTTCGGGTTAAATGAGTTTGCTCGCTCTAGCGCTAAGTCAAAGCACTCAGAAACAACCGCATTAACTTGATCGTTTGTCTGGCGAATTTTATAGATAGCTTCTTGCACGAATTCTTTTGGCGAGGCTTTTTTGTCTCTTATCAGATTCGCCATCTCAGTCGCATCCAGTGGCGAGTCAATGGTTTGGTGATCTGAAGGCAAATTGGTTGGCGAAGTTGGTGTTGCATTCGCTAAGGTAGGCAGAGAGATAGCCGCAGCAGAAACTGCACCTTTCCCCATAACTTTGAAAAAATCTCTGCGTTTTAATTCATTGATAGTCATCGTTTCTATCCCAAGTTAGAAAGTCACTATCCTTGTTTCGAAACCTAGCTCGCTAGGCTTAGCGTCACTCCGTGTGCTTATTTATGGGAGTAGAATAAAGATTGGCGTGTTGGCGTGCAGTGCAAATACCGCCAATGTTCATACCATTCACGCCAACTGGTTTGTCGGGTTATGTATAGGGAGGGGTTATTGCTCTGCTGCTAGCCAAAAGCTCGACAGGTCTTCAAACAGATCATCATTATCTAAAATACTGAGATGGTTTTCGTTGTAACCACGAATTTGGTCGGCGTTCAATTGAGCGGGGCGTGATAACTGGCTTGATAAATTGATGACGCCATCGTTACTGTTGGTATTAAACAGATCACCCGAGTTATAACCAAAGGCTAAAAAGTGGGGAATGTGGATTTGATTGTTTTCAACAAATAAGTCGCTAATAAATTGGCCGTCTGGGTTTAAGTCAACCCAAGCAGGCATTACCACGGGAGAGTACTCGACCCCTTGTTTAGCTGAATCGACACCACCAAACGGTGAAGAGATGGTGGTTACGCTGCTTACAAAATCGCATAGCTGCCCAATGCGACACTGGCGAATACTGTTAGTCACGACCAAGCCACCCATACTGTGGGCAACAACATGTAGTTGCTGGTTCTTATATTCACTCACAATTGTATGTAACAGATTGTTCAAGCCCTTCGAATTCAAAGATAGAGATAAACCAGAAGGGTAGTTGAACACCCATACTTGGTACTTAGATTGGTCGATTTTCTTGATTAGTGGGGCGAAATCTAAAGCGGTGGCATTGATCCCATGCACAAATAGAATTGGGATTTTATTTGGGTCATATTCAGATAGAAAATAGAGCCCGGCATTATCTTCGAGTAAGAATGTTAGCGGCTGCCACATTCCGAGTTTTGCATTGCCTTTCTCAAAAGGGGGATCCGATAGACCCACCACTGTGCCTATATCGACGAGGTCTAACTCTATTTTCAATAGTGAGGACAATGAACGATCAACAAACGCTCTTGGGGCATCACTCTCATTAATGGCAAGTGATACTTCGATTGTCGATTTGTCTTGGTGATCGCGCAGGTTAACCACACTGAATGCTTCATCAGCTTGTAGGGTTAGGTCTTGATTCTTATCTTCAAAGACGAGTAGGTAATGGATGCTATTTGATAGTTGTAAGTGAATACTGTCGCTGTCTATGATGCCATCGTAGCCATCCACTTCGCTTTTACTGATGTCTTTGATTTGTTCAATCACCACGGCAGAATCTGAGGCCGGTTGACTCAAGGTGATGGTGTACTGATTGGTTATGGAGTCGATAGCTTGTATCTCATTAGATAGGTTTCTAAAGTTACTGCACCCTGATAGCACTGAACTGAGTAACAGCACTGTACTGAGTAAGCGTGCAGTCAGTAATCGTTTCATTCCAATCTCATCCCCATATCAACAAGCTTCGTCCTTCAATCAACAAATCTTATACATAAACAAACAGTATGAATTTAATACTAGCAAGAAAACAGAGAGTTAGGTCATACGTGTTCTTGATCATGTCCTGTTTTGATTCGAGTTTATTTATTCCATGCAGCTCGACAGCGCTATGGCTGATGCCGATGTGCTATAGAGATTGTCTTTTCGATACTGATTGTTGGTATACGGTTTTTGCCATTCTCAATCGCTTTGATTCATGAAAATTATCGACCATGCGAAAAAAATTGAACTTTATTATTTTAGTTAAGTCGTATTGCTACGTTTACCATCACAAGACATCTGCAGTTTAGATATGATCTCAAGTCGAAACACTCATCAGCTAACTCGTAGCGCACTATTATTAGTGGGTTGGGTTATCTGTTTCTGTCTCGCCAGTAATATGAGCTTTATCCAAGGTTGCAAAGTAAACTATCAAAACAGTGATTCTGCGATTTCTAATGTCCTGCAGGTAAACAAGATTGATGATGGTGGCGGTTTTATCAAGGGTGCATCTCAATCTCAAGACGACCAATCCGTCCACAAATGTGAGTTATCAGAACACCTGATAAATTTTGATCACCACCAAGTCAATGATCAAGCTATATTCACGTACTTCATACTCGTTGTAGTCGTATTGTGGCTGCTAAGTACTGTCCCGTATTTCCCTCCATTCACTGAGCCAATCCTTCACAAGGGTAGACGCATCCATCTCAAGGTCTGTGTCTTTAAAGAATGAGAATAAGAGCGTTTAACTAACACTCATATTATTCATTTTTTAAGGAAAAATTAGACATGCCTAAAAGCAAAATGTCATTGCACTTTGTTGTGCTTTGGCTATTCGTTGCACTGTGTTCAACATTCACTGTGAACGCAAGTGCGAGCGAATCGATGACTCCTGTTACAACGGGTTGGATGCAAGACAAGTTACATCCGTATGTAGAAACGCGTTTTGTCATGACAGGACAAATTAATAAAGAAGATAAAACCGCGGCGGGTTATCTGGAAGTGAACCTTTCTGATGAATGGAAAACTTACTGGAGAAGTCCTGGTGAAGGAGGTATTGCGCCCAAAATCAAATGGGCCGACTCTGAGAACGTTTCGCAACTGCAATGGTTTTGGAAGTTTCCCCAACGCTTCAATTTGCTCGGCATAGATACGCTAGGTTACAAGCACAACATCATCTTCCCGATGAATCTTCATATTGATGATATGAACAAACCTGTTGAGCTTAATGCTGTGCTGACGATGTCTTCATGCACCACCATATGTATTCTCACGGATTTTGATATCAACTTGGTGTTTAACCCAAGTGAGATGACCGTGGATAACGACGCGATGCTTGTCTACGCCAAAGCAATGAGTGAAGTGCCGAAAGATTCACCGCTTGTAGAAGGTACATCTACGATTTGGGATGCTCGCAAGTCGCAACTTCAAGTTATTGCTACACATCAAATTGGCTGGACTGCACCCGATGTAATCGTGGATGGTGATTCAGATGAAATGCAAGATGCTGACTTTGGTATTCCTCACATTGAAATTGAAGGTAACCAAGTCATTGCGACTTACGATGTAAGTAGCTGGATGGGCACACCCGATCTTAACAACCAGCACATCCGTGTAAGCATCAAAGACAAAGACTTCATCACAGAATATCCAACCACTGTTACCAATGGCATTGTGGGCAACAGCTCTATGATAAGTATGGTGCTTTTAGCGCTATTAGGTGGGTTGATTCTCAATATCATGCCCTGTGTATTCCCTGTGCTTGGAATGAAACTGAGTGGGGTTATTTCTGCTCAAGGAATGGCAAGAAAACAAGTTAGGTTCCAATTCCTTGCATCTGCAAGTGGCATCCTCGCATCCTTCTGGTTAATAGCCACTTTCTTGGCTGTGTTAAAAGTTTCAGGCAGCGTTATCGGTTGGGGAATTCAGTTCCAAAACGGTTGGTTTATCGGTGGGATGTTTATCGTCACCGCTCTGTTCAGCGCCAATATGTTAGGGCTTTTCGAAATCCGTCTTTCATCGAATGCAAATACATGGATGGCAACCAAGGGCGACAGTAGCTACGTCGGACACTTTACTCAAGGTATGTTCGCAACGCTATTGGCTACGCCATGCTCTGCTCCATTTCTTGGAACAGCCGTCGCCTTTGCTCTCGCCACTACTATCCCGACGATGTTTGGTATTTTCACAGCTCTTGCCGTTGGTATGGCGCTTCCATGGATTATAGTTGCTGCATTCCCATCGATAGCTTTGGCGTTGCCTAAACCCGGGGCATGGATGAACCGTGTTAAATACCTGTTCGGCGGAATGATGCTAATCACTAGCGTTTGGCTCTTTAGCTTGCTTCGACCTCATGTCCCTCAATTGTGGTTATACGCAATACTGGCGGTCAGTGTTTGCCTATTACTTGTCAGGTTGGTTCAAGTGCATGGAATCAAGACTGCGGGTGCTGTTGCCTTGCTGCTGTTGAGTGTTATCTCTGCCTCGTTATTTGTCGAGAAAGCAACATCTAAAATGCTGCCACCAGAACCTGAGTGGGAAGCGTTGTCTACCGAAGTCATTGATGAACATGTTGCTAATGGCCAAGTGGTTTTTGTTGATGTCACTGCTGATTGGTGTGTGACTTGTAAAGCAAACAAGATCGGGGTTCTCTTACAAGATCCTGTTTACAGCGCATTGACTGAAGGTGATGTAGTGCCGATGGAGGGGGATTGGACTGTACCGAGTGATAGCGTCACGTCATACCTACAAGATCACAACCGGTTCGGTGTTCCGTTCAATATGGTTTATGGCCCTAATGCTCCAGAAGGTATTGAGCTTCCTGTCATCTTAACCAGTGATGCGGTGATGGAAGCCATTGAGAAGGCAAGAGGTGATGACGAATGATTAGAACAAAATCTAAGGCAAAACCTCAGACTAAAAAGCAGAAGTTGAGATCGGCATTACTGTATACCTTGTTCGCGGCGGTCGTGGTCTTTGGTGTTGATTATTGGCGTACAAAAGACGTTCCAATGCAGAACGTTCCGCCGATGGTCGGAATGTCGTTATCCGGTAAACCGATAGATGTAATTGAAATGAGTAAGAAAGAGCCGGTATTAGTTTATTTTTGGACGACATGGTGCGTGGCCTGCAAATTTGTGACGCCAGTGGTTGATTGGTTTTCATCAAGCTATCCCGTCGTTGGTGTATCACTGACTTCGGGTAAGGATGAAAGAGTTCGACGTTACATGAATGCTAAAGGGTATAGCTACGACAACATTAATGATACTGAAGGAAAAATAGCACGCGATTGGGGGATCTCCTTAACGCCAACACTCATTGTTATTAATGATGGAAAAGTAACTAGTGTTACTTCAGGAATTACTACGCCAATAGGCATCGCAGCCCGACTTTGGTTAGCTAAGTATTAATGGGAAAAATATGAAATTCATAACAAAAAGCATCATCACATTATTAGTTACACTGGCTTTCTCTCCTGTCACTTACGCAATGACAAAACAAGAAAAGATTGCCGAGATAACGCAAATGTTAGAAACGAATGAAGGTATTATCGATTCGGTTCATGACAGTCTGGCTGCTTACATAGATCAACAAAGTAGTTTCGATAAAACGTTGGCCGAGAGCCATGACTTTATTTATAACAATCCACACCACCCTTGGTATGGTTCCGAACATCCAAAGCTGACGATCGTAAACATGACTGATTTTAGTTGCCCGTGGTGTAAAAAGTTAGATCCTGTTCTTCGGAAAATAGCGGATGAGTTTCCTAATGACATCAAGGTGATAAATATTTATATCCCTCTAAAGGAGAGAGATTCACCACTGAACTCAGCAACCTTTGGACTCAATGTCTGGAACAATGACAAAGAAAAATACAAAGCAGTTGAAGAGATGTTGATCAGTAAGCCTGGCATTCACAACGTTCGTTCGATAATGAAAGTAGCGAAGAAGAACAAAGCCACCGATTACGTTTCTTCAGACAGTGAAATAGCGATTGAAGTTGCTGAAAACTATAACTTGTTTACGAGGTTGGGTGTTCGAGGTACACCAGCGATGCTCATTGATGGAACATTGCTCCCCGGTTACTTGCCATACGAAAAACTATATCCAATAGTAAAGGCTAAGCTAGAAGAGAAAAGTAAATAGAATAAATTTACGATAAATTAATTATTATTTCTGATGGATAAAAAGCCCTATTGATTAGGGCTTTTTCTTATTTGAATATTAATTTGCAGAAGTAGTTTGCAAATTAATAAACAATGTATAACGCAGCTAGTCCAAATATGCCTAGAAAACTGAGAACACCACATGTCGAGTACAACAACAGTCTCTACCCGTGATCATTGAAGAT